>DLND01000070.1:0-5488 GCA_002476905.1 Flavobacteriales bacterium UBA7519 | reverse complement strand
GATTTGCAGATGTATTACCACCTGTAGATACACCACCATTAAGTCCTACTTTGAACATATTGGTCATATCAGCACTTTGAGCTGAAACTACTCCACCAGCCAAAATTCCTAGACCTAATACCAATTGCTTTAAAGTTTTCATACTTTTAAATTTTAAATTTTACACAGGAGACATTGTAAATTCCGTGCCAAAAATAATATTTTGTTTTCATCCTTCTAACAAAAGAAACAATAAAATTCTAATTTTCAATTATTTAAAATTTTAAAAAAAATATTTAAGTCAAGATTAAAAACTGCCATTTTATCAATCTTGATTTATTAAATGGTCAAAATTTTTGCAAAAGACAAATATATTTTAGAGATAACTTCCTGCAAAATAAATGTAATCGCCAAAAATCCTTGGAAAGAATAATAGTTATTATGATTTTATCTAAAATTGAGTTTTAACAAAGACATTTATAGCTTACATCAATGATTGATTTTGATATAAACTTCAATTTATATTGTGAACAATATAATATTACACCATACATTTATCTCATCAAAAAATAATTAAAACATCAACAAAATGAAAACATTGTACAGCATTGGCGCTACAGCTAAAGGAGGAAGAAACGGAAACGTAAAAAGCGATAACGGGATCTTGGATTTAGAAGTGAGAATGCCAAAAGGCCTTGGTGGAGCAAATGATGATTTTGCGAATCCTGAAATGCTTTTTGCTGCAGGGTATGCAGCTTGTTTTGACAGCGCATTGAACTTGGTTATCAAACAAAGCAAAATCGAAACTGGCGAAACAACCGTAACGGCAAAAGTCGGAATTGGTCAAATCGAGAATGGTGGATTTGGTCTGGAAGCAGAATTGCACGCTAACATCCCAGGAGTTTCTTTGGAACAAGCTCAGGAATTGATTGAGAAAGCGCATCAAATCTGTCCTTATTCTAATGCAACAAGAGGAAATATCGAAGTTAAGTTGACTGTGAGCAACGACTAAATTTGTTTTCCCAACCCGAAAAGGTGCTAAATTATTTATCCTTGAATAGTGTAGCTCAATCAAAAACTCAACATGAAAGATTTATTAAAATTAGACAAACAACTTTGCTTTTCTGTTTATGTTTTACATCGCGAAATCATGCAGTGTTATCGTCCGATTCTTAAAAATATTGGGTTGACTTATCCGCAATACATCACGATGATGACGCTTTGGGAAAAAGATGATGTGACGGTGAATCAAGTTGGGGAAATTCTACAATTGGACAACGGCACTTTGACACCACTTTTGAAAAGATTAGAATCAAAAGGTTATCTAGAAAGAAAACGAAGCAAGGAAGATGAGCGTGTTGTCAAAATTAATTTAACCAAAAAAGGTGCAAAACTCAAAGAAGATGCAAGTTGCATCCCAATTGAATTAGCAAAAGCAATGAACCTCAATCTCGAAGAAATGGAGCAATTGAAAACATTGTCTGACAAAGTTGTTCAGAAAATTAATCAATAAAAAAAGAGCTATTCAGAAAACGAATAGCTCTTTTTTATTTTGAATTGAATTAATACTCAAATAAAACACTCCCCCAAGTGAAACCACTTCCGAAAGCCGACATACAAACCAAATCGCCACGTTTCATTCTACCTTCCTGAATCGCTTCGCTCAAAGCAATTGGAATAGAAGCGGCAGTTGTATTGCCATATTTTTGGATATTCACGAAAACTTTTTCATCCGGTAACCCCAATAGTTGCTGAACATACTGTGCAATTCTGATATTGGCCTGATGAGGAATCAGCAAATCTAAATCTTCAATTGATTTTCCTGCTTTTTGGAGCGCTTCCATAATGGTTTCTGGAAATCTTGTTACAGCGTGTTTGAAAACGAAATTTCCATTCATGACTGGATATATATCTTCAGCTGCAATAGAATCCGGATTATTAATAAGTACATCACTCCAGCCGAGCTTGGTTCCGGGAAATTTAACCGCTAGTTCTTCGGCATATTTTCCTTCGGAATGCATATTGACAGACAAAATGCCTCTTGCACTATCGCCTTCAGTTGCTGAAAGGACAACAGCTCCAGCGCCATCTCCAAAAATAACGGAAACGCCGCGTCCACGATCTGTAAAATCCAACCCAAAGGAATGAATCTCGGCTCCTACAACCAATACATTTTTATATAATCCAGATTTTATGAATGCGTCTGCAACACTCATTGCGTAGACAAATCCAGAACATTGATTCCTTACATCTAAAGCGCCAATAGTATCACATCCAAGCATTTCCTGCAAAAGCACACCAGAACCTGGAAAAAAATAGTCCGGAGAAAGTGTTGCAAAAACGATATAATCTATATCTTTAGCGGTAATATTGGCATTTTTCAGAGCAATTTCAGACGCTTTGAAACCATAGAAAGACGTTGTTTCTTCCGAGTCTATACGGTTTTTTCTGTGTCTTCTTTCTCTTATACCCGTTCTTTCCGTGATCCACTCATCATTGGTTGTCATTAGCTTAGAAAGATCATCATTGGTAACGGTATTTTCCGGGACATAATGCCCGACACCTGATATTACACTTTTAAACATTTTTATGAATTAAAATTTTCCGCAAAAGTAATTATTTTATTTATTACATAGTTATATGCAAAAAATCACAAATTAAACAGAATTCAAACTAATAAAACACTCATTACCAGGTATTTATTTTTTAATAATGTGAATTATAAAAAAAGGCAGAATTGTACGCAGCCCGGCCTGAATGGAGCTCTTTTTCTGTTATTGCGATGGATAAAAGATCTAACGGATGCAAAAAGGTGTTAGCAATAACAGAAAAAAGCGGGAATGGAGGACGGAATAGCTGCCAAATAAAAAATTTGAATTGATAGGAAGATTTTATTTAGTTTTGTTTTATGCCAATTGAACAAAAATATAAGACTGCGCAATGGGAATGGATCGATGTGACTGCGCCAACGGATGAAGATCTCCGTTTTCTGCACGAGCGTTATCATATTAATTACCTTTTACTGGAAGATACGATAGATCCCAACCATCTTCCAAAGTTTGAAGAAGTGGGCGATGTGAAATTTTTCCTGGCAAGGGAATCTACGGATCTTGAAAGAAGAACGCTAAACAACATCAGCGACATCAGTAGTAAGCTGGGAATTTTCCTGCTTCCTAAACTCATCATCACCACACACCGGTTGAAAAGCAAAAGCATCTACGAGGTTTGCGAAGAGTTGAAAAAAGAAAATCCGGACACCATATCTAGAGATCATCTGGCGCTGAGGCTGGCTCTGAAGATTATCAAAACTTTTGATGATGAAAGCCGCAACCTGCTGGAAATTATGGATGCAATCGAAAATGAAATCTTTCTTAAAAACACCAACCAAAGCAACCAGATAAGACGGCTTTATAAGCTGAAAAGAAAATCCGGACTGAATACAAGAATCCTGAATATCTCCGGAGAATGGATCTCTAAGTTCAAAACGCTGGATCTGGAAGAGGTGGAAGTGATGGATCTTCTGGACAAGCAAAAGGATGTGATTGCAGATTTTGACCACGTGAATGCGCAGACGGTAAACCTCATTTCTATGTTTCTGGCACTGTCTGACCAGAAAGCCAACCAGGTGATGAAACTTTTGGCTATCTATTCTGTTTATTTCCTTCCAATTACCTTTATTGCTGGCGTTTACGGAATGAACTTCGACAATATGCCCGAACTGCATCATAAAAACGGCTATTATTTTACTTTGGGTTTAATGGTTCTGATTGTAGTGATTACCTTTATCTACACACGCCGGAAAAAATGGTAACAATCACTGATGAACAAAGAAATATTCCTGTTTTATAATGTCGAGAATTTTTTTCCTCCTAATGACAGCCAGAATCCTGTTCTGTACAATTGGGATGATTACAAGTACGAACTCAAGATAAAGAAGATAAGTCATGTTTTTCGAGTTGTAAAGGACGATTTGGGTCAGTTGCCTGCACTTATTGGCTTAGCCGAAATTGGTGACCTGCGGGTTTTGGAAGATTTGACCAAGAAACATTCTCCATTGCAAGGCTATGAAATTATTTATCAAAAATCCGATGACTCCCGCGGTTTAAGCGTTGCATTATTACTAAATCCCGACAAGTGCATTTTGCAAAATTTCAGATTTTTAAAATTTCCTTTGGACGATAATTCAGAATTCGATTCTAGAGATGTTTTGCAGGCTGAGGTAATGGTTAGTAATGAAAAATTTAAAGTATTTGTATTGCATCTTCCTTCAAAAAGAAATCTTGATATCAAAAAAAATTTGCGAAATCATATCCTGAAAAAAATAAGGTCGATTTTTGTTGAACTACATAAGAAAGGTGAAAAAATCATTATTATGGGAGACTTCAACGAAAATCCTGACCAAAAGATAATTAAGGAAATCTGCAAAGACGATGAAAATAATTCTGTACTTAAAAATCCTTTTGAAATACTTTTTGATCACAACGTATTTTCTACATTTCACGGTAAAAAAGGCGTTTTGTTTGACCAAATTCTTATTTCTGAGATAGACAAAGTCTCTCACAAAGCCCTAATTTTCAATAGTGCCAAGCTTTGCAATAAAAGTAGGAAAAATAGTCAATATCCTTGGAGAACATATTCCGGATCAAGATATATTGGTGGATTTAGCGATCACTTTCCAGCAGCTCTTATTTTAGATTATTCACTACAATAAAATATATTTTTTTGCATCTGAAATAAAAAAGGCACAGTATGTGATAGTATCTCATCAATCACACTAAAAAATAAAATTATGAGAAGTCTATTATGGTTAGTCGCTGCTATTTGTATTGTAGTATGGCTATTAGGAATGCTGGGCGTAGTACCAGGAATGAGTACAGGTTATCTGGTTCATATATTATTGGTAATCGCTGTTGTAGTGGTATTGTTCAATATTATCTCTGGGAGAAAACCTCTTGACTAAGTTTTCTTTCCACTGAAAATAAAAACAGCTTCTATATATTTACAGGCTGTTTTTTATGTTACTGAAAAATTTGTTTTGGATTACTAACATCGGATGTGATAAAAATAGAATAAAATTATACAGCAAAAATAGTTTGCGGTAATTTTAAGCTCTTTATTTAAAAAACAATTTTCTTCCTCACCTTCCACAACTCTCTCTCCAAATTAACACCTAGAAATCTAGTTGTGAATTGCTTTCAAAAATTATTATCTTCGTGACACGACACAACCATAGACAGTCAAGGCGTAATGCTTGGTACGTTGTGAATTGCTTTCAAAAATTATTATCTTCGTGACACGACACAACATTGGTGCAAAATAACATCACCAAAAGATAGTTGTGAATTGCTTTCAAAAATTATTATCTTCGTGACACGACACAACTTTCTCGTTTAAGTCAAAATCCATATTATTGTTGTGAATTGCTTTCAAAAATTATTATCTTCGTGACACGACACAACATTTTCGCCATTTTTTCAAATGGTAACAGCGTTGTGAATTGCTTTCAAAA
>DLND01000071.1:12960-18006 GCA_002476905.1 Flavobacteriales bacterium UBA7519 | reverse complement strand
AGGCAGATGCGGCCATCCTTGGCGCTAGCGCGCTAGTATGGGAAAATAATAAATAATTGATATTAAAAATCCTTTGATTTTTTCTGACTATAGGAATAAATTTTGCTATGGTTATTACGAAAAATCAAAGGATTTTTTTCTTAACATGACACGTTATTTATTTATTATAATATGCTTTTTCCTCATCAATTGTAACGGACAGGAAAAACAATCAAAACCCTTAACAAATCAAAAAATGGATAAGAACAATTTAGAATATGCCACATTGGCAGGCGGATGTTTCTGGTGTGTGGAAAGCTGTTTTCATATGCTGAAAGGTGTAGATTCTGTAATCTCTGGATATTCCGGCGGTCACAAAGACAATCCTACTTATGAAGAAGTTTGTACAGGAACAACAGGACATGCAGAAGTGGTGCAAATCGCATTCGACCCAAAAATTATTTCTTTTAAGCAATTGCTGGAAGTGTTTTGGTTTCTTCATAACCCAACCACGCTTAACAGACAAGGCGAAGATATAGGAACACAATACCGCTCAGCCATTTTTTACCATTCTGAAAACCAAAAGCAGGAAGCTGAAGCATCTATGAAGGCATCTGAAGCCAAGCAGGAATGGAACGGAAAATATGTGACGGAAATTGTACCTTTTAAAAAATTCTGGGCAGCAGAAACCTACCATCAGGGTTATTACAATGCTAATCCGACTCAGCCCTATTGTAGCGCTGTTGTAGGACCAAAGATTCAGAAATTTAAAAAACATTTTGGAGAACTGGGCTGGCTAAACGAAAAAGCGGAGAATTAATCTCCGCTTTTTTATTATTTCCAAGTTCGATTTTTGATATCATCACATCGATTTTTAATCATCGTCAACATTATAAACCCAGCGAAAATTTCTTCCTATCAATACTTATTTACAGCAACATAAACATCTGGCACACATCATATTTTTCACGTTCACGTATGCGTTTTTCAATTTAATCTTAGTTCACAAACGGTTTTATGACACTGGTTTTATCCCGTTCAATTTTATATCCGAGATTGTAAGTAATTCCAACACCCAATGTTTGCTTTCTCTGGAGTTTCTGAATCTGGTCATGGTCATACATCATCTCTATAGTGACTACAGTTGTGATATATTTATTGAATTTAAGATTTAGACTACCCGTGTAGTTGATATCCACACGTTCGGAATGTTGGAGATAATTACTAAAGAAATTCACCGAATTGACATAGGTTGCATCTTTAAAAAGTTTGATTTTGTATAGAATATTAAGCATAGTACCTACCTCAGCCCGCAGACTTTGACCGTCTTTTTCAAGACCATAATTTCCCGCAAATTGCAGTTTTTTATCCAGTACAAAAGTAAATTTTCCGTTAATAGGTCTCAGAATAATCTGCAAATTGTCGTTAGGATTATAGGAAAGACCAATACCAAGGTTCAGATAACCGGGTGCCATAAATTTCGAGATCCTATCATTAAAAACTGGATCCGGCGTGTTGGAATAATTATATCCGGCAGTAAACTGAGATAAAAACTGAAATCCTGTTGATAGATAATAGTGCTGCGCAAGTTCATAGCCATAATTGGTCATTAGATTGATATAATCATCTGTTTTTCTGGTAGATTGACCCGTGGATGAGACAAAGCCGTAGCCCAGCTGAATGTTATTATCCAGATAATGTCTGTCTTTTTTATATACAATGTTATAGTTAACTTTTCCAATGACACCAATATTATTATTCCCACCAGCGTACCAGTTAGCAAAAGAGGATTGATTAAATACAAGACTGTTTTGTCCGAAAATAAACCAACGTTTTAGTGTAGGCAATGTAAGGATTGAAGAAGGCGTAAGCGGACTTGCATCATTAGAGTTTGGAATAATGATCACATTATTCGTAATTTTAACAGAATCTTTTTTGATAGATCTGATATCTACAATTTTGGGATTCGCCAGACTATCGAGTTCTACAGATGTAGAATCCCACTTCTTTTGGGCTATAGAATCAATTATTTTCTGATAATCAACAACCTGAGCTTGCATAAAACATCCCAAAAACATAATTACAAATACCAATACCTTTCTCATTAATTCCAAATTTTAAGCAAAAATAATAAATCTAATTGTTCCAAAAATCTGACTTTATAACCAAATTCTTATCTTCTGAAATATTTTTACAGACAAAATTACCTCTCATCAGAATTGGCTGTAAAATTGTCAAAGTTTTACCAATGCTTTTCAAATCTATCAATCTAAGATCATTATTAGTCCCTTTTATTATGCTGGGGATGATGTGGAGTTTCTTCATCCTTCAGAATCTAGGCTTTTTTGAGGGTTGTAACGGTGCTATTATTCCGCTTTTACCACAAGGGTTGAAGGGTGTTTTGTTCGCTCCACTTCTACACGGCAATTTGGATCATATTATAGGAAACACTCTTCCTATTGCTGTTTTGTTATTTTTACTTTTCGAGTTTTACCCCAAAATAGCATTTCGGATTTTCCTTATCGGCTGGATTGCTTCAGGATTATTGGTTTGGATGCTCCCTCCCATTGATCTCGTTACTGGAAAATGGAATTATAACTGCATCATTGGCGCAAGCGGATTGGTTTATATGCTAGCGTTTTTTATTTTTTTCAGTGGTATTTTCCGGTGGAATATGAAACTACTCACTATATCATTGTTAGTGGCACTGTACTATGGGAGCTTGATCTGGGGCATTTTTCCGGAAGAGTTTTTTACACAGCTGGAAGAACCAAGTAAGATCAGCTGGCAGTCGCACCTGGCTGGCAGTATTACAGGAATTATTCTTGCTGTACTTTTCAGAAAAATAGGAGAAGAGAAAAAAAGAAAATTTATTTGGGAATTTCCTAATTATTACAGCGAGCGCGATGACAAGATGTGGCAGAAATATATTGCCAATCATCCGGAGGATTTTGAAGAACTACCTCAGCTGAAACAGGAAAATATCTGGGAATATCTGGATGAAATTCGGAAAAGAGAAAAATAGTTTTTATCTTCGTAGGTATCACAAATGAAATATGTTTCCCGAAGAATACCTTTATATCCTTGCACTCAGACAATGTAAAAACATTGGCAATACTAACTTGAGGAAACTTATCCAGATAAAAGGTTCTGCAAAAGCAGTCTGGGAAACTCCGAAAAAAAATCTGCTATCAATTTCAGGTATTGGGACAAAAATTACTCAGGACATCGGCAAGAAAGAATTTCTGATAAGAGCAGAAAAGGAACTTAAATTCTGCGAACAAAAATCCATCAGTATTGTTTCTCATAATGATTCAACATATCCAAAACATCTTTCAAATTGTGATGATGCACCTGCTATTCTATTTTACAAAGGAAAATTAATATATAATCTCAATCCACTCAGCATTGTAGGTACCAGAAAGCTCACATCATACGGTAAACAGTTCATCCAAGAACTGCTGACTGGACTAACTGGAACAAACATTTGTACTGTAAGTGGATTAGCTTTGGGCGCAGATACTTGTGTACACGAAGAGTCTCTTCATAATCATATTCCTACATTGGCTGTGATGGCACAAAGTCTTGACAAAATCTATCCCGCTTCCAACAAGAACCTTTCAAATAGGATATTGGAAAATGATGGTGCACTGATTTCTGAATATTGCACTTTTGACAATATAAGCAGAGAGAATTTTTTACAACGGAACAGAATTATTGCAGGATTATCCCAGCATCTTATTGTTGTCGAAACTGCATTTGGCGGCGGCTCTGTAACTACGGTAAGCTATGCCAATTCGTATAACAGAGATGTATTTGCATTACCAGGAAAAATTACAGATCAGTACAGCCAGGGATGTAATCAGCTCATTGCTGAGAATAAAGCAGAATCTATTGTCAATATCAAGTCATTGATTGACAATCTAAATCTTTCTGTCCAGCCAGAGTTATTTCCAGAGAAGATGCCCATTGCAAAACTGAATCCCAAGAGAAAAGAACACCAGCAGATTTTAGATATTCTGGATCATCAGAAAGCACTTTCGCTGGACGAAATAGCAGATAGAACTAAAATCCAACATCATAAGCTCTTACCTATTCTTTTGGATTTGGAACTTTATGGCCACATCAAATGTCTTTCCGGCAGGCAATATCTCCCTAACTACTAGAATCCGCTTTCCGAAAACTTGAAACAATGTAACATTAGATTCAAAATTTCTTAACATAGGACAACAAATTATACATTAAGCAAAAAGCTTCTTTAATATCATTATTTTTTCAATAAAACTAAAAATACTACTTGCGAAATTTGAAAATAAAATTAAATTTGTTGTCATAATTATAGAACAATGGAGCACTATAACGTTGAGCAAAAGATTCAGGAATTTATGGCAAAAATTGAAGCCAAAAATCCTAATGAACCAGAATTTATCCAAGCAGTAAAAGAAGTTGCCGTAACGGTTATTCCTTTTATTTCTACAAGAAAAGAATACACCGGAATGAAGCTGCTAGAGAGAATGGCAGAGCCGGAAAGAGTAATTATTTTCCGCGTTCCATGGATTGATGACAAGGGCGAGATTCAGGTAAACAGAGGATTCAGAATCCAGATGAACTCAGCGATCGGTCCATACAAGGGCGGAATCAGATTTCATCCAACGGTAAACCTCAGTGTTTTAAAATTTTTAGCTTTTGAGCAGGTTTTTAAAAACAGCTTAACTACGCTTCCAATGGGTGGCGGGAAAGGTGGTTCCGATTTTGACCCTCAAGGTAAATCTGATATGGAAGTGATGCGTTTCTGCCAGGCTTTCATGACTGAGCTTTGCAAACATATCGGCCCAGAAACGGACGTGCCTGCCGGAGACATCGGTGTAGGCGCAAGAGAAATTGGTTATCTCTTCGGGATGTACAAAAAGATAAGAAACGAATTCACTGGTGTATTGACAGGAAAAGGTCTAGCTTACGGTGGTTCACTCATCAGACCAGAAGCTACTGGTTACGGTGTGGTTTATTTTGCCGAGCAGATGCTGAAAACCATTGGTGAGAAAATCGAAGGTAAAACAGCTACCGTTT
>DLND01000071.1:7784-12896 GCA_002476905.1 Flavobacteriales bacterium UBA7519 | reverse complement strand
ACGTAGCTTGGGGTGTTGTAAAAAAATTCACAGAGCTGGGTGGGAAAATATTAACCATCTCTGGTCCTGATGGTTACATCTATGACAAAGACGGAATCTCCGGAGAAAAAATTGAGTATCTATTAGAACTTAGAGCTACAGGAAATAACAGAGCGGAAGATTATGTAACTAAATATCCATCGGCAGAATTCCACGCAGGGAAACGCCCTTGGGAAGTGAAGTGTGATGTTGCTTTCCCTTGTGCGACTCAGAATGAACTTGATTTGGAAGATGCCAAAAAACTGGTTGCCAACGGTTGTGTCTGTGTAACAGAAGCTGCAAATATGCCTTCTACGCTGGATGCGATCAATTACTTCTTGGACAATAAAGTGTTGTTCTCACCAGGAAAAGCATCTAACGCTGGTGGTGTTGCAACTTCCGGATTGGAAATGACACAAAACTCCATCAGACTAAACTGGACTTCTGAAGAAGTTGATGCAAGACTTAAAGAGATTATGATAGGTATTCACAAAGCTTGTAGAGATTACGGAAAAGAAGAAAACGGCTATGTGAACTATGTAAAAGGTGCTAATATTGCAGGCTTCGTAAAAGTGGCTGAAGCAATGCTGGCGCAAGGCGTGGTTTAATTCCTTTTCAATTAAAATAAAAATGCAGCTAAGTTTTTAGCTGCATTTTTTTGTGAATACCCATACTTCTAATTGTTTTTATTTTTTGTAAGGTCCCAAAAATTTATCTCCGTTGAAGTGTACCAAATGGTCAGGATTATCTGCTATCCAAACTTCGGTTTCCCAGGCAATGTCAGCTATAAATTGTCTAAATTTTGGTCGGTTCAAAAATGCTGTGACATAAACTATTTCTGCTTTACAATTTTTGGTTAGCTTCTGAAGTTGCAAAAGTCGAATTTCGGAAATCGGCCCCGATGAATGAACGGCTTCTATCAAATATAGCCAGTTCTTTTTCTTGGAATAAGCAATAACATCGGGCAATTCTTCGTGAGAAATTTCAAAGAAATTAAGTTTTTCCAACTTCTCCTTTTCTAGATATAAATATTTGTCTGCCGTATCTCCAACATACAAAACTTCTGCTCCGAAACCATATCTTGGAAGAAAATCTTCAATAATAGCTTTTTGTAAATCGTTGTGTTCTCCTGCCGAAAAGTTCAATTGTCCGCCTGACGGAAGTGTAACTTCAACTTTTAAAATTTGCCTATCTCGTTTTAGTTTTTGGCTTAAAGGTTCGATGTTTTTCAGTTTATCTTTAACTGATTTCTCCCAATCTTTCTTCCCGAAATTTCTTATCAATTCCGCATATGTCGGATTAATAGAGTATCCACGAGTTGAGTCGTTTGTAGCAGAATTTGGACTTGATTGTAAAACAACTTCGGCAATTGTCAAAAGTTTTAAATCTTTTCTTCTAATGTCATCGTACGAACCTGAACTTATATTTTCATTAAAGTGTTCATTCACATAGTTTATGATGTCTCTTGTTTTAAGAGCAAATCCACTATTCAAATCTTTGGCTTTAGAAAGGTCTTTAAGCGATTTAATATCTCCACTTGCCAAAAATGCAATCGCCATTCTCTCTAATCTTCGGGGTGTTCCTTCAATAGGAATTCCGAAAGTGTCGAGAATATATAATGCTATATTGATTAGTTCTTGAATAGCTTTCGGCTTTTCACTAAATGTTTTTGAGCTATCTGAACTGATATATTGCTTCATTCTCGAATAATTTAAGTTGCTCAAATTCAATTACAGGATAATCTTCTTTAGATTTCCCTATAAGATGAGCTTTTATGCTTTTAGCTAAATGAAATGCAAAGTTTGGAGCAACCGCATTTCCGATTTGATTGTATTGATTTGTTTCAGTTCCTTCAAATTCATACCAATCTGGAAAACTTTGAAGTCTTGCAGCTTCACGGACTGTTATTCTTCTGCGTCTTCCATCGTTCAGTCGCACTCTGTGCATATCTCCCGTAGCTCCTGCAAGATTTCTACAAGTCAAAGTTCGAGCAGGTCTGTCTAAATACAAATCTCTTGGATTAACACATTTTGAAGCTTTCTCATAATTAGCAACGTATCTGTCCATAGATTCTGTGAAAAATTTAGAATCTTCGTTGAATTCAAATGCTAATTTTCCTAAAGCATCTCCTGCTGTCACTTTTTTATTAATTGGGTTTGGTAATTTGATTTTCTGTTTGGAACCAATTACTATTACTCGCTCCCTATTTTGTGGAACTTCAAAATTAACAGCATTCAAAAGTGCGTAATCTATGTAATAACCTAAACTTTCAAGTTCATCAATGACTTCTTTTAGATACCATTTATTTTTGTACAACATTCCTCGAACGTTTTCAAACATAAAAACTTCGGGATTTAGTTGACGAATTGCTGATAGAAAAATAGGAAATCCATCTCTTGAATCTTTTAGTCCAAGTTGTTTTCCTCCAACACTAAAAGGTTGGCAAGGCGGCCCTCCAATCACAATATCTGCTTTAGGATAACTAGATTCAGGTGTTAATTTTCCTGTGATACATTCTCCTAAAAGATTTTTGTTATAAGTTTTTGATGCATTTTCGTCCATTTCATAGCCAATAGTTTTAAATCCATTCGCTTCAAAACCAAGAGACAAGCCACCACAACCAGCAAATAGGTCAACAACCGTCTTGTTTAAGTCGGTGTCAATCCAAGGTTTTAGTTTGTTATTTATCTCTTTCCAATATTCCATTTGGTAAATTTACTAAAATTTTCACCTAACTAGAATGTACATTTTTGCTAGGTCTAATTGAATTCAGTAATCAAAAAAAACGCCTCCAAAGAAATGGTCTAAATTTTAAGTAAAATCTATCTTTTCGGAAGTCCACGCTTCAAAGCATAGTTGGCTCTTTCCACTGCTTTCTTCTCTTTCCAGGTCATATATTTTGCTTTGAAATTTCGTTTCATAAAATTGTCAAAATTTCTCTGTACAGTCAGATTCCAAAGCGAGTGAGCTTTTACTGCCCAGCTTTTGTCCCAGGCTCTGAGAGAAATGGAGAAACTGCCGTCCAGATATTTCATCCAGTGCCACCAGCCAGTCGGCATAAATAAAGTGTCGCCGTGCTCTAGGTAACACTCAATTCCTTCCACACCATCCAATGCTGGAAACTTTGTAAAATCAGGATTTTCTATATCATAATCTTCCAAAGCATAGGTAGCATAAGGAATCTGATAAAGCCTATCTTTCCATTTATAATCGAAAAGCAAAATATGCTTTCTGCCATTGAAATGCGTATGGAAAATATGCGCCATATCAATATCGTAATGAAGGAATGTCACCGAACCTTTTCCTCCGAAGAACATATTCGGATATTTATCCAGAAAACCGCCCATCAGATCTTTTGGGAAAATATAGTCGTCCAGTAATTTTGGAGCCTGCTTTATCGGATCGAACAAAAATATTCTGAGATCTGTCGGTTCTTTTTCGATAAGGTCAATATAATCTGCAAATTTCATTTTCGCAGCAGACGCATTAATGGGCGCAGCCGGATCCGCTTTAGAACTGTCGTACAAAGGAACCTCTACATCACCTACGGCTTGCTTCATATAATCCATCGTCCATTTCTGATAAGCCGGCCACTTCCTCGCCATATTTTTTATAACAACAGGTTTGCGCGGCTTCAGATATTTTTCAAAGAACTCTTCTTTGGTAATATCATCTACAATATCAATTGGTTTTAGAATGATTCCCATGTTAATGTAATATTAAGTGGCAAATTTATTAAATTTTAGATTGACAAAATAAAAAAGAGTAATCGTATTTTTAATAACTATAAATAAGTGATATCAATCATTAGTTTGTGTGATCGTGTGTTTTGTTTTAAAGGTTTTGAATTTTTATGATCTAAATAAAAAAAATTGTAACAATTTACTCGTTTTCTTTACTAACATTTTAGCGATTTAATCTGTAATTATGAAGAAAATTCTATTAGTTTTTATGATGCTGATGTCTACCGTTGCTGTTTTCGGTCAAAAGACTATAAGTGGGATCATCAACGATGGCGACGGAAAACCACTAGCCAGTGCAAGTGTAACGATTGAAGAACCCGGCAAAAATGCAATTCTTGCCTACGGGATTTCTAACTCGAAAGGGGAATATAAAGTGACGTTCAATTCGTCCGAAAGCAATCTTGACCTGAAAATCAAAGCATTCAATCAAAGACCGGTTACACAATCCATCAAAAATGAAGATCAGAAAATCAATTTTTCTATGGATTCTCAAGCAACAGAAATTCAGGAAGTGCGACTGAAAACAAAATTAATCACCAAGAAAGGTGACACTATTTCCTATGATCTGAAATCATTCGAAAATAAAAATGACCGTACGCTAGCCGATGTTCTGAAAAAAATCCCTGGAATCGAAGTTAACAAGGATGGAACTGTACTTTATCAAGGCGAAGCAATCAACAAATTCTATGTGAACGGAAAAGATTTGATGGAAGGTGGCTATGGAACCATTAATAACTCGTTACCAAAAGATGCTGTCTCTAAGGTAGAAGTCTTGGAAAACCATCAGCCAGTAAGCATTTTGCGCGACAAAGTTCCTTCTGAACAAGCAGCTCTTAACATCAAACTAAAAAAATCGGTGACGATGACAGGTCGTGGAGAGATTGGTACAGGTTTCAGTCCATTACTTTGGAATGTGAAATTAACCCCGATGTTCTTTGGACAAAAAAACCAATGGGTTATTAATTACAAAGCTAATAACAATGGAGAAAGTGTAGAAAAAGAAGGCAATCTGTTAAGTTTTGGAAGCCGTTGGGAAGGAAGAAGATCGCAAGCTGGTCAAAAATCCTGGACTAATATAGAAACTGCAAGCGTACCAGATGTCCCTGAAAAAAGATACCTGTTGAATAATGTTCACTTCTTTTCTGCGAACTTATTAACAAGTCCTTTCAAAAATAAAGAATGGGAATTGAAGGCGAATGCTTCCTACACCAATAACAGTATCAAAAGAGAAGATTTACAAACAAAAGTCTTTGGAGCTGGTTCTATATCAGTCCCAACACTTCCAAATGGTGGTACATTTGTATCGAGTACCAACAACAGATTTTATGACAATGCTGCCAAGGGTGAATTG
>DLND01000071.1:0-7694 GCA_002476905.1 Flavobacteriales bacterium UBA7519 | reverse complement strand
GAATGCAAAAAAGGGTTTCTTCAAAAATACAACAACCTGGAACAGCTTCTGGAATACAGACCGTGCAAATGTAGACAACAATCTACCTCCAGTATTGAATGATCCGACAGCAACACCAATTCATAAATTTGCAGACGAGTCTTTAGATTCTCCAACCGGAACATTCCAAAATTCATTAAGCACCATTATTCCTTGGAAAGATAAACTTGTTAATTTTATGAGTTACGTTAAGTATCAGAAAGATAAACAAACGCTCACCGTTTCTCCAGGAAATTATATGGAAAACTTCGGATTCAGTAATTTTGATAAAATCAGCCAGTATACCATATCCAAAACTCTTGAAGTTAATCATTCTGCTTCTGTAGGTTTTTCTTATAGAAAATGGACCTTCACTCCTGAGTTTGGTTTGAATATGAATTTTAACAATTTAAAATCTGTTATTACAGGAGAGGTTAGTAATAATAATTATTTCCTTGGATCAGATAGACAAAATGATATGGATTGGAACGAAGTAATGCCATATACTCAAGTTGGTGTTAACTTCAAATCTCAAAACTTCAACCTAAACCTAACGCTTCCAATGAATTTCTATGGTATTACTTACAAAGATAATATCAGACAAAATTATTTGGATAAAAGTAAAACTGTTTTTGAGCCAAACCTCTTTGCAAACCTTGACTTTGCATCTTTTTTCAAAATCTGGGCTTTCGCCAATCAATCTTATGATTTTGGAAACTTTGGATTTTTGTATGGCGGAAATATGCTGACAAGTCCTACCAATTTGCAAAAAAGATTTAGTGACAATATTGAGATGCCAGAATATTTGAGCAGAATGATTGGCTCCAGACTAGAGTATAGAAACCCTTTGAATAATTTGTTCTTCAATGTGAGATATAACTATTCTACCAACAAAAGAAACTTAATAGAAAGTTATAAAACTAATGGTTTCATCTCAGAGTTAGAATTGCAAAGTAAAGAGAACTCAATCAAAACTCAGACAGAAGGCGCAGAAATTGGCAAATATTTTCCAAAATTCAAATCCAATCTATCTATAAGCGGTACCAATACAGATTCCAATTCTTTCTCTTATTTTAATTCCGATTTAAGAGAGTCTGCAAACAGTAGACAAACACTGGGGATCAAATTTAACAACACATATTTCAGTTGGTTTAGTTTAGATTATAACATCAATCTGAACTGGAGCAAAAACACCAACAAAAATGACAATACAGTTTTCAAATCCAGCGGTTGGAATCATAATCTAGCAGCGTATATTTATCCAAGCGACAATCATACTTTTGGTTTCAACTGGGATGATCTTTCTACAAAGGCAAGTGGACAAAACTTTAGAAACTCTTTCTTCGATTTATCTTACCAATACACTTGGGTTAAGAGAAAAATTGATTTCGAATTCAAATGGTTGAATATCGCAAACAGAAAAGTTTATGAAACTGTAAATGTGGATGTTTTACAACAACTTGTTACAACCAATCAAATGTATATCCGTCCAAGCCAGTTTATGTTCACTGTAAAATTCAATTTCAAGTAACACACTATTTATTATAACCAAAAAGGCAGCGCAACTTTTTATTGTCTGCCTTTTTATTTTTCTTAATTTTAAATCACTAATTTTTTAGTTATGAAGAAAATATTTTCATTATTGATGATTACAGTGAGCTTATTATCATTTGCTCAAGGAACAAGGATTATGTACGAATACAAGTTTGCTTCTAATCTCGAAAAGAAAGACTCTTTTGAAACAGAGTTAATGTATTTGGATATCAAAAAAAACGGAAGCGAGTTCTACAGCAGACAAAAATTTGTGAGCGATTCTACAAGAGATGCTTATTTTAAAAAGCAAATCCAGATGGGCTCTACCAACTTCAATTACCGTGGCGGAAACACCGGAAAAGTTGGATTTTCTGTTTCAAAAACCTATCCGGATTTCGAAGTTGTGTTGCATACAGGAATCGGAAATTCCAGATTTTTGGTGAAAAACGAAAACCCGGTGGTATGGAAAATATTACCGGACAAGAAAAAAGTTGGACAATTTGAAGTTCAGAAAGCAACAGCAGACTTTGGCGGCAGATCCTGGACGGCCTGGTTCTCGCAGGATTTCCCGTTTCAGGACGGACCATACAAATTCTACGGTTTGCCTGGGTTAATTTTGGAACTAGAAGATGCCAGCGGTACACAAAGCTTTAAATTCTTGGGAAGTAAAAAATTTGATGAAGTTGTGAAAATCGAAAAAGAAGAAATCGGAAGTACACGCGGCGGGATTGTTGTAAAAACATTCGGTATTCCTGGCGGAAAAGAAATCGAAGTTTCCGAAGAACAGTTAAAAAAACAATGGAAAGAATACAAAAATGATCCTGTAAAAGACACACGCCAAATGCTATCACAGGGAAATATGAAATTAACGCTGAATATTGACGGAAAAATGATGTCAGAACCTTCAGAAGTTCTGCGAGCGATGGAAAAAAATCAAAGAGAGGAAATCAAAAACAATAATAACAAAATAGAACCAGCACTTTACCCTTAATTAGACATAAAACACTATTTTTATAGTCCTCTTTCTAGAGGACTTTTTTATGCAAAATTTCTAAATAAAATTCAAAATGAGTTATTTACCAAAACTTAAAAATATAAAAGCTTTCGTTTTTGATGTCGATGGTGTTTTTACCGATGGAAGCGTTTACCTTTTACCGGATCAGAATATGTCTCGTGTAATGAGCGTTTTGGATGGTTATGCAGTTGTCCAATCTTTGAAACAAGGTTATAAAATTGGGATTATCACTGGCGGAAATGACCCGATGGTAAAAAACAGAATGGAATATCTTGGTATCAAAGATTATTATGCTAAGTCTTCTCACAAAGTTTCTGATTACGAAGATTTCAAATCCAAACATAATTTGCAAGATTCCGAAATCCTAATGATGGGCGACGATATTCCTGATATTGGAATTATGAAATTGGCAGAAATCTCAGCTTGTCCGTCCAATGCAGTTCCGGAAGTGAAAGCAATTTCAGATTATATTTCACCAATTTATGGAGGCAAAGGAGCTGTACGCGATGTGATAGAGCAAGTGATGAAAGTGCAAGGCAAATGGAATCTTGACGAAGAAACAAAATCAGCTTAGTTAATTGATAATGAAACTATTACTAGCCTCCAATTCACCTAGACGAAAAGAACTTCTGACACAATTAGGTTATCAATTCGATATCGTTAAGATCGATGTTGATGAATCTTATCCTTCAGATTTAAAACCAGATGAGATTGCCGAATATGTCTCAGCAAAAAAAGCAAAAGCTTTTGATGTTAATGAAAACGAACTCCTTTTAACCTCGGACACCATTGTTGCATTAGACCAAAAAATTCTTCTCAAACCCAAAGACGAGAATGAAGCTTTTGAAATGATAAAAAGTCTTTCGGGAAAAGTCCATCAGGTTTATACAGCTTTTACAATTAAAACAGTTGATTCGGAAATCAGTAAAACCAGCAAAACGGATGTAGAGTTCTCGGAAATCAGCGATGAGGAAATTAAATTTTATATCAACAATTATAAACCATTTGACAAAGCCGGTTCATACGGGATCCAAGAATGGCTGGGAATGGCAAAAATCAAAAACATTTCCGGTTCTTTCTATTCTGTGATGGGTTTTCCTGTAGATTTGGTTTATGAAGAACTCAAAAAATTGAATTGTTTTCCAGGCAATTTGTAAAACTCGCACCTTTGGATAATTTTCCTTGCAAAATTTCGTTATTTTTACAGATTCAACCAGAAATTTCATTTTGAAATAAATAGATGAGAAAATATTTACTAATCATACTTGCCGTCGTAAGCGTAATTGCCTGTAACCCGCGCCACAAAAAGAAAAAAACTAAAAGTGGACCAGTTAACAGATTTATGACGTTTCACAACACACTTTTTAATAGCCGGGAAGCATTTCTGTCCGAGATGGAAAGTAGAGACAAATCTCATATTGACAATTTTTACGATCCTTATATCTCGGTTTACACAACCGAAGATAACATTTCAGACATCCAGAACGGCATGTCTACCAACGCAGGAAATGGTACTGATATGGATGCTCCAAGAGGTCTGCGGTCCAACCAAAATTTCTCTGGGAATTTCTCTTCTTCCCAGGGTAACAAAAAAGGTGCTACTGCCCTGCAGATTACCGAAGCTAAAGCCCTAAAAACCATCAGTAAATATTCCGTTCTTGTGAGCGGCGTGGAAAAGAACAAGAAGATTTTCGATGCTTATATGCTCCTAGCAAAAGCTAGAATGTATCAGGGAAAATACCTTGAATCTCTGGATGCGCTGAGTTATATCTTCAACACGATGAGCAAAGATAAACGTCTTCCTCTGGCAAAAATATATCAGGCTGCAAACTACACCAAAATGAAGGAATATTACCGTGCAGATGAAGTGTTCCGTAATTTGGAAGAGGATCCTAAAATCAAACTTACTAGAGAACAACTTAGAATTTTAAAAGTCTATCAGGCTGATAATTTTCTAAAATGGGGCAAAAAAGAATTGGCTGCTGAAGTTTTGGAAGAAGCGTTTACTTATAACAAAAACAGAAAAATAAAAAGTAGAATCGCCTACTTGCGCGGACAAATACTTTCTAATCTCAATCGAAAAGATGAAGCCAGAGAATCTTTTGCTGCAGCTTACAAATATGCGAACAGCTATGAATTCGAGGTTAAATCTCAGATAGAAATTGCTAAAACCTTTGACGGAAAAGCTGATAGCTATGATGAAGCAATGGCTTATCTGGATAAAATTGCAAAAAAAGGAACTTATGCTTCCCGGAAAAATGAGCTGTATTACGCAAGTGGATTGATTGCAACTTCTGCCACAAAAGATTCTATCGCAGATTCTTTTTTCAGAAAAGCATTAAAAGAAAAACAATCGGATCCACAAATCAGAGGGCTGACTTACTCCGAGTTGGCAAAAAAATACTTTGCTAAAGATGATTATCTAACGGCGGGTATCTATTATGACAGCGCACTAGCGGTAATGTCCTACAAACCTGAAAAAGACCGACTTACAGAACTGACGGCAAATATCAAAAAACTGTCAAAGAACTATTATATTGTGAAAAAGAATGACAGCATTCTGGCTCTTACAAAAATGACAGATGCCGAGAAACGAGACTATTTCACAAAATACATAGACAAGATCAAGCAAAAAGAAGCCGCAGCAGAACTGGAGAAAAGAAAAGCCGAGCGAAGCAAAGGTTTTGATAATAGTGATTACAACGCAAATTCTATTTTTGCTAATAATTCTACAGACAGCAATAGTTTTCAGAATTTTGGAATGAATACCGGCGGATCAACATTTTATTTTGCCAATACCAACAACATTCCGAGAGGTGAAAATGCTTTCCGACAAGTATGGGGAAACAGAACGCTTCAGGACAACTGGCGATATTCTGCAAAAGCAGCTACCATAGAAGATATGAAGAATGAAGCTTTGGGAATTGCAAATGTGCCGGATCCCAGACGTCTGGAACCAGAATTTTATATCGAAAAAATTCCGACTTCCAAACAAGAACTAGCCAATCTAAAAAAACAAAGAGATACCGCAAGCCTTGGGATGGGAAGGATGTATGAAAATTTCTTCGGAAACACGAAGCTTGCAACTAAAACTTTATACGATCTTGTGGATAGTAAGCCGGATGAAGAAACTGATCTTATGGCACTTTACAACATCTTCATTTTCAACTATGAAAAAAATCCTGCCGATGCAGAAAGGGCTAAACAGATCATTCTGCAAAAATATCCTTATACTTCTTATGCAGAATTCGTGAAAAATCCGAAAAGCAAAGACTTCAATAAGTCCACAGAAAGCGTCGAGAAATTGTATGCCGATGCCTACAAACTTTACTTGACTGAAAAATATGCTGAATCTTCCGCAATGATTGATAAAGCGATTGCCGACAATCCTAAAGATGCGCTGGTCCCTAAATTCTACTTACTGCAAGCCTATAATGCTGGAAAAACCGCTGGAAAAGAAATTATGATTTTGCAGTTGGAACAAATCGCCTTAAATTATGGCAATACGCCGGAAGGTAAAAAAGCAAAAGATCTTCTCAAATTTTTGAAAAGTGATGTAAAAATGGAACTTACGGACGAGTCCGGAAACACTATTTCCCAAACCTCAACACAGGAAAACCCTAAAACACAGGAAGACCTGGAAATGGAAGAAAAGATGAAATTATCTGCACCTGCTTCTGGCCCGGGCAGACCGGGATTGGAAGAGCCTGGACAGCAATCTGCCACCACTCAACAATTTAAAAGAGAAAAGAAAGATAGAAAATAAAAAAGAGAGCAAAATTTGCTCTCTTTTTGTTATTTTATGCTTTGTCCAATTGAACAGTGAAGTGTCTCATAATCTCCGGTTCACGTTTTATCTTATAACCTTTATAGATTTCGTTTCGTCTTTCAAAAACATTGATTACGGCCGCAGCAACATAATCCATATGATTGTTTGTGTAAGTTCTTCGTGGGATTGCCAACCTCAATAATTCTAATTTTGGATAACGGTTTTCTCTGGTTTCAGGATCTCGATCTGCCAATAATGTTCCGATTTCCACGCCACGTATGCCGGCTTCTTTGTAAAGTTCAATTGCCAGAGTCTGTGCTGGAAATTCTTCTCTTTTTATGTTGGGTAAAAAATTAAGCGCATCAATAAAAACAGCGTGTCCTCCGATTGGTTTTTGAACGGGAATTCCGGCTTCCATTAATTTGTTTCCTAAGTATTCTACTTGAGAGATTCTGCTTTCCAAATAAGGGAATTCTGTTGCTTCATCTAGACCTGATGCCAAAGCCGACATATCTCTTCCTGCCATCCCGCCATAGGTAATAAAGCCTTCATAGATTATCGTGAAGTTAGATGCTTTCTCAAAAATCTCTCTGTTTTTCAGCGCGATAAATCCACCAATGTTTACTAGACCATCTTTTTTGGAGCTCATCGTCATTCCGTCGCCGTAAGAGAAAACCTCTCTACAAATTTCCTTAATCGTTTTGTGCTGCTGCCCTTTTTCTCTTTTCTTTATGAAATAAGCATTTTCCGCAAATCTTGCCGAGTCAAACAAAACCGGAATGCCATATTGTTCCGATAATTTTTTTACGGCTTTGATGTTTTCCAAAGAAACCGGCTGTCCCCCGGAAGAGTTACAAGTTATTGTAATCAAACAAAAAGGAATTTGTTCTTTTGGATGAGATTTATAAACCGCTTCTAGTTTTTCCAAGTCCAGATTTCCTTTGAATGGATGAAGGCTATTAATGTCAAAAGCCTCGTCAATGGTACAATCGACGGCGTGGGCTTTTCGGAATTCGATATGACCTTTTGTAGTATCGAAGTGGGAATTTCCAGGAACCACATCACCTTCTTTTACTAAAACCGAAAAGAGTACATTTTCTGCGGCACGACCTTGGTGCGTTGGTAACAGATAAGGAAAACCTGTGATGTTTTCCACAGTTTGCTGTAAAGCTTCAAACGAGCGCGAACCGGCGTAACTCTCGTCCCCAATCATCAGCGCAGCCCATTGCTTGTCGCTCATTGCGCCCGTTCCGCTGTCGGTAAGCAAATCGATAAAGACGTGTGAACTTCTTAAATTAAATAAATTATAGTTGGCAGCTTTCAGCCATTCTTCGCGTTGTTCTTTTGTGGACCCACATC
>DLND01000036.1 GCA_002476905.1 Flavobacteriales bacterium UBA7519 | reverse complement strand
CCATTTTTTCTTTGGTGATGAGTTTGTTACCGTAGATCAATTCTGTTTTTAGGGATTTGAAAAAGCTCTCTGCCACCGCATTATCCCAACAATTTCCTTTACGGCTCATACTTCTTGTAACACCATAAAATTCCAAAGTATTTGCAAATTTTCTACTTGCATATTGAACGCCTCTGTCACTATGAAAAATTAAACTTTCCCCTATTTTTCTGTTTTTGATGGCCATTTTCCAAGCAGCTAAACTAGTTTCCTCGGTACTCATCCCATTACTCAAACTCCAACCAATTATTTTCCGGTACATATAGCTGTACGGTATTTAACATCGGCACAAACAAAATTATTTTCTATTCATAAAATAGCGGAAATTAAAGGTGTTGATTTTAATCAAATCGATAATAATTATGATATCCTAGAGAAGGAAATGCTAAAAGAATTTTTCGATTTTGCAGAAAAGCACTCAACTTTTAAATGGATTCATTAGAATATGCGAAACATAAATTATGGATTCGAAGCAATTCAATATAGAGCTACTGTTTTAGGAATTAGAAAACCATTTGAAATTCCTGATGATAAAAAATTCGATTTAGCAAGGGTCTTAATTGATATTTATGGTAAAAAGTATGCTGATCACCCAAGGTTAGTTTCTATCTTAGAACAGAACAAAATATCTTCAAAAAATTGGCTTAATGGAGATGATGAAGCAAATGCATTTAAAAATAAAGAATTTGTCAAACTTCATCAATCAACATTGGCAAAAGTAGGCCATTTGTAGGCAATCCTGTAAACCAAAAAATCAGGGGGTCAATATTGCCAGAAAGGGGTCAACAAGACCAGAATATCCAATTGGTCCTTGATTCCCGTTTACCAATTGGTATCGTTCCGGTTGTTTCTGCAAATGGACTTGCTACTGAGATACGCATTCCCAGAGATATTAATGAGTTAAGCCTTAAAAAGCTATTTTTGATCTGATTATCCAATTTAATCTGCAACGATAGAGTGGGACAAACAGGTTTTGAATAAATACAAAAAATGATGATTTCCATTTATTTTTCGGGAGGGAACTGAAAAACTATCCATTAAAAAAGGGCTTATGATTTTTTATGTTCATAAGCCCTTATCTTATGTCTATTTGCTATATTTTAAGTCGCAAATACTCGATTCTCAAAGGGTTTAACACGTGGTTTTCAAGCATTTTGAAACCTCTAAATTTTTAAGAAGACTTTTTCAGTGCCCTCTTTTTCGAGCAACCTTTTTTTATACAAAGCAGATAGCCATTATTTATCATCGTCAACCTCTTCAAATTCAACATCAGTAGCTTCTTCTAAATCATTTGAATTATTAGCCTGTGTTCCATTACTATTGGCCGAACTACCGACCGAAGCAGCTTGTTGAGCCTGATATATTTCTTGTGAAGCGCTTTGCCACGTTTTGTTTAACTCATCCATTGCTGCTTCAACGGCTGGAACATCCTGTTTGCCGTACGCTTCTTTTAAACGGGCCAATGCCCCTTCAATTGCGCTTATGTTTCCGGCAGAAATTTTATCGCCATATTCTTTGAGCTGCTTCTCGGTCTGGAAAATAAGAGAGTCAGCCTGATTTAGTTTATCAACTTTTTCTCTGGCCTGCTTATCAGATTCGGCATTTGCCTCTGCCTCCTATTTCATCCTTTTAATTTTTTTCAGCTGCCTCTTTTAATCGTTGAAGCGCCATTGGATCTTTTTTTCAAATCCACGCCTTCATCTTTCTGAAACTCTTCATCCAGCCAATTGATAATCACATCATCAAAATTATCTCCTCCCAAATGCACATCCCCGTTGGTTGATTTTACCTCAAATACACCATCGCCAAGTTCAAGAATGGAAATATCAAATGTACCTCCACCAAGGTCGTACACAGCAACTTTCACATCTTTGTTTTTCTTATCAAGGCCATAGGCCAGTGCAGCAGCAGTAGGCTCATTGATAATTCTTTTTACCTCAAGCCCTGCTATTTGTCCAGCTTCCTTAGTTGCCTGACGTTCAGCATCGTTAAAATAGGCCGGTACAGTAATTACTGCTTCTTTAACTTCCTGTCCCAGATAATCTTCGGCGGTTGATTTCATTTTTTGCAAAATAATAGCCGATATTTCCTGTGGGGTATATTCTTCTTGCCAATTTTAATTCTTACGGTTTCATTATCACCTGAAACCACTTGTTTTTTAATTCTTCCCCCACATCGCCATATTTTTTACCCATAAAACGCTTTATTGAGCTTATGGTATTTTGGGGGTTGGTTACAGCCTGACGTTTGGCAGGGTCACCTACTTTTCTTTCTCCATTCTCCATGAAAGCCACAATAGATGGGGTGGTTCTTTTACCCTCACTGTTTTGAATTACAACAGGTTCATTACCCTCCATAACAGCTACACAGGAGTTGGTTGTTCCTAAGTCAATACCTATAATTTTTCCCATATCTTGTAATATTTTATTTGTTAATACCCAGTTTTATCACTGAATTTATAATCAACTTAAGTGAAAAAGCAACACATAGCGCTTTATCTGTGTGATATTTTTATTTGGTAAAAAAATGTCATATTGACGGCTTAGGGGTTGGCAATATCAATTGTCCGAAAAATCCATAAGTTCATTTGTTTTAAGAATAAGTTTTTCAAAGGATTGAACATCCATATCTTGCTTTGCCTTATTATCTAAAATATCGTTTCTTATTTCAACCGAAACCATTGACATTTCATCTAACAAATCATCCAGGTCTTTTTCAGAAATCTTTTCATTTTTCGACAGCCTAACAAACCGGATAACGAACTTATTGAACGCAACCAAAACATTTTCACCAGCAATAAAAATCATTCGTTGGCTTAAAAGCCTTAATTCTATTATATCCTCGTGGGTAATCTTTTCTTTACGCACAATATCTTCCAATTGCCTTATAAGTTCCTGGTAAATGGTGGTTTTTAAAGTTAAATAACGAATACGTACCTCTTTGTTAAGCTCATTTTCGGTTTGTTTTCCCAGCAACGACTAGGTAGTTAGGGCAGTTATTGTGAAACCTATAATGGCTGCAAATATCTCGTATGTAAAAGGTTGTGACTTTTCACTATTTAAAACCATACGCAAAATCAAATACCCAATAATGAGTATAAGAGCTATTAATATCAGTTTTTTAAATGTGTTCATTTAATTTGGTTGTGTTTTTTCCGCATTAATACCCTTCACGGTTTTTTGAAAGAAAGTATTATTTGGTACGTTAAAGATTCCATCATCATCTTCTAATTCAGAAAACATCAGATTTATATTTACTACTGTCGCTTGTACTTCAGGGTCATACAGCTTTATTATCGAACCTATTTTGAAAGGGTTCATTATAAAAATAAATATTCCTGAAATAATATTGCTTAAAATACTCCATACAGCAAACAACCCAATTGCTACAACAGAGAGAAAACCACCAAGATATACCCAAACATTATTTAGGTTTACCCCCCAAATGATAAGCGTTAAAAAAATCAAAGCAATCCAAAAAGCTATAGCAATCGTTTTTCTTACCAGAAATAGACGATGTGGTTCATATGAATAAAGTGCAGAAAGCTTAATAAGTCGTTTTTTACTTAACGCTTTCAGAAGGAATACAATTATCTCCAAAATAAGGGTTAATCCCATCTTTATGAAATTTGAGTTCATGGAATTGAAAAAGTCTGGGTTTAAATGGAATCCATTTACATCAGATAATTTAGTTATGAGATAATTTAGGAAGCTTATAAATGAAATTTTGTATTATCTCTATCCAAACAGAAGTTATCATCATGGTAACAGTTATTACAGCTAAGGTCATTTGATAACTATAATCGCCTATTACCCCCATGGAAGCAGCCGCACTAACAAGAACAAAACTAAATTCGCCAATCTGAGATAACAAAGCTCCGGCATATATACTATCATGCCATGTACTGCCCATGCCTTTAAATATCAGGGCATTTATTAAACTATTAATAACCATAACTGCAAGGGTGATTAACGATATAACACCGATGTTTTGGTATACGAAGTGTAGGTTAAGTTGCAAACCAACTGCTAAAAAGAAAAAGGCTAAAAAGAAAACACGAAAAGGGACCATGGCATGGTCTAACCATTGGGTGGACTTATCCTGTCCGACCAATATACCTGCCAAAAGCGCCCCCAAAGCAGCCGATAACCCAAACCAATGACTTACCTGTGCCATTCCAAAACACAAAACAAAACCCAAAAACACTTGCAAGTCGTGGTCTCGTATCAAATCATGCCTGAATGGAATTTTTATTAGTTTTTTGCGAATGGCGACATGCATAAAAATCAATATGGCCAGACCGCCAAATACTGTTCTTGCTAACTCAATGGTCTCCAATTTACCTTTGGCCATAAAGTTTAAGGTAAGCATCATTGGTACGATGAGTATATCTTGCATGATTAATACTCCGGATGTTAACAGCCCTATTTTACTTTTAATTTGCCCAGTGTTTGATAAATATTGAAAAATAATGGCAGAACTACTTAAACTGATGACAAAACTCAAAAGTATAATTACCTGCCAGGACCAATTTAAAATTTGACCTGTTATAACCATGAAAGCAAAACTGAGTAGCAATTGCGATAATGTACCCAGTAATGGTTTTTTAAAACTTTTAGAAAAGTCGGGCAGGTTAATTTCTGCTCCGATAAAAAACATGAGTAATATTACACCAAGTTCTCCAATTTCGTTAATCGTTGATGAATTTGAAATAACCCCGAACACCTCAGGCCCCAGAATGATTCCCGCTATGATATAGGCAATAAAATAAGGTTGTTTCGCCCTTTTTAATAAAAGTGCTAAAAATAATATCGTAAGCGATACTATAAACAGTCCGTTTAACAATCCATGATTCATTTCAATTAAAAGTTAAAGTTACCAGAGTTTTGTTTTTGCACCATTTTCTGATGTTTTTTTAATTTAAAACCCAAAAAGAAATAAGTCATTGCCGATAGAAACGCATTAATTCCAAGCAACCAACCCGAAGCCAACAATACATCTTCAGGTTGGGTTATAAACATCCAGAGGATGATAGCTCCCAATATAACTGAGAATAATCCGCTAAATATCATCCACAATTCTCCTTTGATTTCTTTGCGAAGCCGAAGGGCTGTTATTA
>DLND01000183.1:3796-4133 GCA_002476905.1 Flavobacteriales bacterium UBA7519 | reverse complement strand
CGATCTTTGGACGAAAGTTTCTGTTCCTTGTGCTGTTGCGCTTTTGCTGGGTGAAGAATTTACGTGAACCGAAATAAACAAGTCTGCTTTACTCCTGTTGGCGAGATCTGTTCGGTATGTCAAAGAAGGATACTCATCGATTGTTCTAGTATAGATCACTTTGTAGTCCTTGTTTTTTTCCAGCATTCTTCCAAGTTTTAGAACAATGCCGAGTGTCACATTCTTTTCCATTACAGTTCCGATGTCACTATAATATCTGTTGGCTCCAATGTCACTTCCACCGTGTCCTGCATCCAGAACAATTGTGAATTTTTTCTGGCAATATAACAAGCTGAAA
>DLND01000183.1:0-3776 GCA_002476905.1 Flavobacteriales bacterium UBA7519 | reverse complement strand
TAAAAAAAAATTTCTTATAAAGTGTAGGCCTGATCATTTTAATCTTTAAAATTTAATTAATTTTGAACCCAATTTCAGAATGACTGCATTGGCTCGAAGTATTTTCAAAAATATATTACTAATTTTAAATATCCTAATTTTTAACAATATTTTATCACAAACTGTGCCTCAAAATATTGATAAGAAAAGTGATATTAGAGATTCCGTCAGTTTACGTAAAGATACGGTAACTGCGAAGAAAGATACCATAATCCCAAAAGAAGAACTAGAAGATGTGGTTAAAACCAAGGCTGAGTACAGAAGCAGCTCATCCATATCTAACAAGCAAACTTCCCTTAACAAAAATGCTCAAATTATCTATCAGGATATGCAAATTGATGCGGATTATATCCGGATAGATTGGGAGACAGGAAAAATCTATGCTAGAGGTGAGCAGGATGATAAGGGCAAGATCATAAAGCCGGCTATTGCTACGCAGGGTGGGAAAAAGTATGAATATAATGAGGTAATCTACAATTATAAAACTAAACAGGCAATCGCCTTCAATGCGAGAACAGAAGAGAGTGAAGGTGTGATTGTAGCTGAGAAAACCAAGAAGTATAATGATTCTGTGTTCTTTATGAGAAAGGCGATTTATACTACGGATGACTATTTTATCAAGAAAAAAGATACCCTGCCGGATTACCATATGTCTGCACCCAATATTAAGCTGATAAAAGGTAAAAATAGTTCCCAGCTGGTTACGGGCCCAATACAGCTTTACATAGAGCAAGTTCCCACACCACTTGTGATGCCTTTTGCGATTCTTCCATTTTCGGATAAAAGATCTGCCGGGATCCTGATCCCGAGTTTTGGAGAACGGCAGGATGTCGGTTTTTTTCTTAACGGCTTAGGTTACTATCAACCTATTGGAGATCATTTCGATCTTAAAATTCTTTCGGATTTTTACACCAAAGGAAGCTGGAATCTGAAACCGGAACTGAACTACCTCAAAAAATACAGATACTCCGGAAACTTTGCGGCAGATTATGGCTACACAGTGCGAGGGATAAAAGGATTGGATGATTATTCCAGAACCAAGACTTTCCGTATTGCGTGGCGTCATTCCCAGGATTCCAAGGCTAATCCTTATTTCACTTTCAATGCGAGTGTAGATATTGTGAGCAGTAAATTCTACAATAATACAGTTAACAATAATTATATTTTTAACGGAAACGTTCTAAATACCACGCAGACTTCAAGGATCAATGTTACGAAGAGATTTTTAAATCTTCCCATCACCATTAGTGCGAGTGCGGGATATAACCAAAATTTTGCGACGGGTCTCACCGATATCCGTTTGCCCGATATGACTGTAGCTGTCAATCAGTTCTATCTTTTTAAACCAAAGACTGGTGTCAGAACAGGACTGCTGGAAAATATCAACGTCAATACCGGATTTGCGCTCAGTAATTATGTTACAACAACAGAAGATCAGCTTTTCAAACAGCAGATGTGGCAGGATTTGAAAACGGGAGCGAAAAATAACATTTCGCTTTCCACCAATACAACGTTGGCCAAGTATTTTACGTTCTCGCTAAGTGCCAATGCGGATAATGTGCTGACCACTAAAACACTAGAGAAAAGCTTTAATCCTGTTACCAATGTAATTGATAATGTTTATAATAACGGAATCGCAGCCTATTCTACATTCTCTACCAGTGCGAGTTTGCAGACTATTTTGTATGGACAGAAAAATTTTGGGAAGAAATCACCTATTGTCGCTATTAGGCATATGATGACACCCAGTTTCAGCTTTACCTATTCACCGGATTTCGGTGCTAGAAGTTGGGGATATTATAGAGATTATGCTAATGCAAGAGGCGAGATTACACCGTACTCTATTTTTGAAGGCGGTATTTATGGCGCACCTTCCACAGGTCTTACACAAAGCTTAGGATTCAACATTGCTAATAATATAGAGATGAAGGTAAAATCCAAAAGCGATTCTACCGGAGTGAAAAAGGTGAAGATCTTTGAAAACCTGAATGTTTCCGGAGGTTATAACTTTGCTGCGGAAAAATATAAATGGTCTGTGTTCAGTGTCAATGCACAATCATCTTTCTTTGATAATAAACTGAATATCAATTCCAGCCTCACCATTGAGCCTTATCAGATAGTGTTTGCAAATGGCAGCGATACAGGGATCAGAACAGAGAACTTCGGACACTTCAGCCTGCAGGGCTTCAATCTACAGCTTTCTTATCCGATGAGCGATGCCATATTCGGGAAAAAGGAAGAGTTGTCTAAAAAATACAAGAAGAAAGGAGAGATCCGGAATGAGAATTATTATTTTGATGATGATAATTACGCCCATTATATCCCGACCTGGACTCTGAATGTCAATGCCAACTATGCGTACACAAAGGGACTTTCACGATTTGGGACAAAGGTTGCAACCGTAGGGCTAGATGGAAGCATCAAGCTCACGCCATACTGGAATATCAACGGAAGCACCAATTATGATATCGTTAATAAAACTTTGGCATATACCAGGTTAGGTTTTTCCAGAGACCAGAGAAGTTTCACCATCACGTTCAACTGGGTACCGTTCGGACAGTATAAAGTATATGATTTCTTTATAGGAATCAAAGCCAACATTCTGAAAGATGCCGTGAAATATAAGGAAAGAAGTTTTACACAGCCTAACAGTACTTTTTAAAACCCTGTAGTTAATGTTAAAAGTTAGGTAATCAGTGTTATAGAGTTTTTTCATCGACAAAAAAAGAATCTTATGACTGCTTGCTTCTTACTTCCGACTAATTTATATAGTTTTGTAAAAATTAATTATTGAACATGAAGAAGATCATCCACACATCAAATGCGCCTGCTGCTATAGGTCCCTATTCACAGGCTTGCCTTGTAAATGGAACATTGTACATCTCGGGTCAGATTCCTGTAGATCCGGTAACAGGAAAGCTGGTGGAAGGCATAGAAAAGGAAACGCATCAGGTGATGAAAAACCTGAAGGCTATTCTTACAGAGGCAGGAATGACATTTGATAATGCCGTAAAAGTATCGATATTCCTGAAGAGTATGGACGATTTTGCGGTGGTGAATGAGATCTATGCTTCTTATTTCAGTAACGATCAGTTTCCGGCAAGAGAGACCGTGCAGGTTTCATTCCTTCCAAAAAATGTAGATGTCGAAATATCCATGATTGCTTTTAAAGGATAGGATGAATTTTCTAAGGAATACAATTGGTGTTTTGGCGGGGCTTGCCGTGGCTGCGCTCATTATCACATTCGGGATAAAGATTGATTCTGACTGGATCACATATAAGGAGTTTGCGCCATTTAAGCATTGGGAAAGATTACTTCAATCTGTGCAGCAAAAAGACTCTTTTTTCATTGCCCTGCTTTTTTTTGGCGGGATTGGTGTAACTTTTGGCGGTGTGGTGACAGCTATCATCGTAAAGTATGCAAAAGTGGCCTACGCGATTCTCATCGGTTTTATCATGCTTTTTATAGCGATGTTGGATATTATCATCTATCCGTATCACCCGGTATTTTATAAAATCTCTATATTCCTGATATTTTTCCCGTTTTCCTGGATTGGCGGAAAGATTACGGAAGTGATTTACGAACGCCGAAAGAAACGCCTGAAGCAGGCTCAGAAGAATTAGAAATAATAGAATCCGTCTCACAACAAAATTTGAGGCGGATTTTTTATTTCGGTAAAATGTATATTATTTTGGAAAATAGAAAAAGTTGTCCTCTTTAGGCAACTTTCTTTCT
>DLND01000182.1 GCA_002476905.1 Flavobacteriales bacterium UBA7519 | reverse complement strand
AATGTTGTTGAGAAATTTTTTGGTGAAAAAATTGACGACCAGGCTTCGGGTTCGGAAGAAATCGCCAGCGTACCCGCAGTGAACATAAACGATAAAGGCGACACCTTTGAGGTATCTTTAGCCGTGCCGGGAATGGATAAAAAAGACATTAAACTTGAAGTTAAGGACAATTGCTTAGTTGTTTCTTCTGAAAAACAATACGAAAAAGAAGAAAACGAAGGCAACTGGATGCGCCGTGAATATGGTTATGCCTCGTTCCAACGAATGTTTCAATTACCCGAGAATGCCGACCCTGAATATATAGATGCTTCTATGAATAACGGGGTATTGAAAATAAAAGTTGGTAAAATAAAGGGTAAAGAAGAAAACAAAAAGGCAATAGAAATTAAATAGTAACCACAGAATTAAATAATCATGAAATAGCCATTAGGATGCACCATACCAACCGTGAATGAATAAAGGCTATTCCATGTACCATTAAGAAAAATAAAAAATATACACATGAAAAAATTAAATAAAATTCTTTATAGTTTTCTGGCAATAGTTTTACTAACAAGTTGCGGAGATAGTGTCGCGCAAACGCAAGAAATCCGAATGAAAAAACCGGTTGAATTGGGTATGAATGCCGATTCACTTGCAGGGAAGGTTCAGGAGCAGGCAATTGGTGCTGTTGAATCATTGAATGACCAAAAAGTGGCAGAAGCCTCAGAAGCTCTCGCACAAGTTTACGTGGCGCTTGACGCCCTCGAAGCAAAGGATACCAAAGGAGCTCTGGCAGCGCTTGAAAAATCAACCGGCAAGTTAAATATTTTACTTGCCCGTAAACCCAATTTGGGACTGGTACCTATTGACGTATCGGTTAAAACCGTTGACCTGGTGGCCGACCTTGAAACAATCAGGCTTATAAAAACAGCAGCAAGACAGGCCTTAAAAGATAACTATTTCCAGGTGTTGCGCGATGAGTTAGCAAAACTGGCCAGTGAATTGCAGATTACTAAAGTTGAATTACCTTTAGCAACTTTTCCCGAAGCCATGAAATTAGCAGCGGCTTTAATTGACAAAGGGAAAACTGATGAAGCCAAAGTAGTGCTATACACAGCTCTTAACACATTAGTTATAAGCGAAGAACGCATTCCTTTGCCTATACTGAGGGCACAGGCGCTTATCGCACAGGCCAAAACCGATGATGCTTCCAAAGACAAAAAGAAAGAGGTACTCGAGCTTCTTGACAATGCAGAATACCAGTTAATTTTGGCCGAAGAGCTTGGTTATGGCAAGCGCGACCGTGAATATGGAGAACTAAACAAAGCCATTAAAGAATTGAAAAAATCAGTGAAAAATGATGGTGATTCTCAGGCATTGTTTGAGAAATTTAAAACAAAACTTGCTGATTTTAAGAAAAGAATAGCGTCATAACAATTTTTATTCTTAACTTTTAGATTATATTAACCGGGGCTGTAAAATATTAAATAACATACAGCCCCTTTATGCAATAAAAGCCGGAATAATATTTCGAAAGTTTAAAAATGTTGATTAATAATTCCAAAACAGTGCAAACATGAAAGCAAATTACATAGCCTTGTTCATTGCTTTTTCAATACCCTTTTCGGCATGCAATGGACAGGAAATAAAAAAAGGAAAAGAATAATAATGAGTCTGATACTACTTTAATATTGGGTTACCAACCTAAAGAAGATATTAAAGTAAATAAAGAGTACGATGAGAATGGAAATTTAATCCGTTATGATTCTACTTATACCTATTACTATTCAAATATTGAGGGAAATGAAATTGCTGCCGACAGTATTTTTAATAATTTCCGGAATATGTTTGAAGACAATTATTCTTTCTCAACAACGCCATATTTCAATGATTTGTTTTTCGAAGTCATCTTGTTGAAGTATGATTTTTACAAAAACGACTTTTTTCACGAACGTTTTATGAATAATATGCATCAAATGGAAAGACTATTTTGGGAAATGGACTCTATAGAAAACAAGTTTTTCATGGAACAATTTCCTGAGAAAGGAAAGAATGAATAACATTATTTCACTATAAATCGGTATTCCTGAGTAAATAGGGTTACAGATTATAAACATCAAATAACTGTAATTCTTGAGAAAATGGATGATATTGACAAATAAAGTATTTTGGGTTTAATATTCGGCTGCCCCTTAAAAGACGAAATTGCCGAGAAATGTCCGTTTCATTACAGCAGGAAAAAAGAACTATCTGAAAGGTACAAAATTGTATTAAAATATAGTGAAAAGACGCTTATAGAAATGTTAGATTTTCATAATTGCAGATTGTGTAGAAAAAAGTAGTTGTTTAATCTTAATCTTTAACATTATGATGCTTTGGTTGATATTCGGGATATTTTTTATTTTAAGTTTGATTGCGGGAAGCAGACTAAAATCCAAATTCAGGGAATATTCAGCAATTCCTACTGGCAATGGCATAAGTGGAGCCGAAGTTGTCCGAAAAATGCTCTACGACCATGGTTGTTATGATAACGTACCGGAATAACCGATTATTATTCACACTCAAAGGCTGAAAAAGCATTGCGTTTGGCAGCTTCAACTTATGTAATTGCTGCTTTGTATTCGCTTGCTACTTTACTCTATTATTTGTTTGCTTTGCTTGGACATAGTGATGAATAATAACTATTTAAGAATATGGAATACAAAGATTACTATAAAATACTGGGTGTTGATAAGAAAGCCTCTCAGGAAGAAATAAAGAAGGCATATCGCAAACTGGCGGTAAAATACCATCCGGACAAAAATCCCGGGAACAAGGAGGCAGAAGAAAAATTTAAGGAAATTGGTGAGGCTAATGAAGTATTGAGTGACCCGGAAAAAAGAAAACTATACGACCAACTGGGCTCCAATTGGAAGCAATACCGGGATGCTGGCTATGACCCATCAACCGCTGGTGGAAGAGCAAGATATTCACAGGGTGCACCCGGGGGGCAATATTATTATGAGTTTGAAGGCGACTCTTCTGAGTTTTTTGGAGGTGGTAGCAGTGGTTTTTCCGACTTTTTTGAGTCTTTCTTTGGAAGAGGAACCAGACAGGGGAAAGGATTCTCTGGTTCCGGCGGGTTTTCCGGGTTCGGTGCAGATATACCCGGTAACGACCTGGCAGGCGAAATAACTATTTCTTTACAGGAAGCCTACACAGGTACCGAACGCATTATTGACCTGGGGGGTGAAAAGATTAAGCTGAAAATAAAACCTGGAGCTTACTCTGGATTAAAACTCCGCGCAAAAGGAAAAGGAGAGAAAGCCCGGGGAGGAAAGGCAGGCAACCTGTACATCACCATCAACGTGTCCCCTCACCCGGTTTATGAGCGCAAAGGAAACGACTTGCATATGAACATGCCTGTGGATTTGTTTACAGCACTACTTGGTGGCAAAATGGAAATCCAAACCCTGTCAGGCAGAATAAACATAAAAATTCCTGAAGGTACTCAAAACGGCAAAGAGTTCAGGCTTAAAGGAAAGGGTATGCCTGTATATGGTAAATCTTCGTATGGTGACTTATATGTTAAAATTCAGGTGAAGCTGCCGGATAAATTGACCTCGGAACAAAAAGAACTGGTTATAAAATTGAGAGACAGTGTTCAGAAAATAAAACGAGAAAGTTAGTATTGTGCCCAGGGGAATAGGCCAATTTAGGTTCTGATATTATTAGGGATAACTTTTCCGAAATTACAGAAAAAAATACCGAAGATATTATTGATAGAACAAGGAAGCAATTATTTGAATTGCTTAAAACAAGTATCAGACCGGAGTTTTTAAACCGTATTGATGAAGTTATTATGTTCCGTCCGCTGTCAAAAAACGATTTGGAAGGAATTATAAGAATTCAATTGGCACACCTGCAACAGGTATTATCAAAGCAAAATATAACTTTTTATGTAAAAGATAACTGCTTAGACTACCTGCAAAAAGAAGGTTTTGATGCACAATTTGGGGCCCGGCCTCTAAAAAGGCTGATACAGCGCAAAATCCTGGATGAACTATCGGTTGCCATGCTCGAGGACACGGTAAACCCCGATTCACATATTGTGATTGATGCTATTGATAATAAAATTGTATTCAGGGAGCCCGAAAATAAAAACGAAAAACTAAGTTTTGAAGCTTAATATAATTTGATTTAACCATTTTTAGTAATGCAGGCACATATTTTGATGAACCTTAAAATGAAATAAGATGAAAACAACAATTCATAACAAACATTTATTGACAGATAGCAACTTGGCAAGTCAGTTTGGAGAGGTCATAAAAAATCATAATAAATGGTTTGACCGCATGAATGTTCTTCTTAATTCCAATAAACTGGATGCTTATTTAACAGAAACCAATAAGGGCATAAAAGCAACTTTTTATTTAAAACAAGGTGCTAACCGGGTTTTTGTAGAAGCTGAAGGCACTGAACCGGCGATCTTAGCTGAACAAATAATGACCCGGCTTAAATCCAGGTTTTTAAGGCAATTTATAGCTTCACAAAAAAAAACAAGACTTAACATAGCAAGCAAGCATTTATCCCAACTTAATAAGCTAAGAAACGAAGAGGATAAAGAACACTTTAACTTCCTTATAAAACAACTTTTGCCTGCTATCCGCGGGTTTGTAGCCAGGTATCTTTCGTATAGCAAAACAAAAGTTGCCAGCGGGTTTACAATTGATGATTTGGTGGATGAGATATACCTTGCTCTTTATGAAAGATTTGAAGAACGACCTAAAAATGACAAAGAGTTCTCCCGATGGAGTTTTCAAATTGCCCGCGAAACTTTGGAAAGTTTTATGGAAAAGCATTACACAAAAAACGCACATATTTCGTTCGATAAGCTGGCTGAAGAAGAACTTTTAAGCATGGAAGAAAAATTTACCGCTGATGCAGACGGAGAACTTATCATGCAGGAAGATTTGGATGATATTTCTTACGAGAACACAAAATTAGGCAATGAGATTCTCAACAACGATGCGCTAATTGAACCCCCTGCCGATATTGAAATAGAACCCGTTGTAAACGAGGTTTTGGCTAATGTTGATGAAAATGCTAAACGGGCTTTTGAACTGTTCTGGCTACATGAAATGACTCCTAATGAGATTGCAAAGTCGATGCGTATGCAAATTGAAGCTGTCGAAAATATCATTGATGATATCTCATTCAGTATTGTATCAAAACTAAAAAATAAAAATGTATGAAAAAGATAGAAACAATAGTTCCGTACAACGAAAATGTGCCATTGCATATTGGGGCTTTTATTGAAGCCATAGAACAATTGGAAATGCACTTCAATGCTGCATCCATGGAACATTTTTTCGAATCAGATAAGGAGTTGGGGATGGCTATTAAACGGGCAATGGCTATTTGCAGGAATTTAGGGTTTCCGCTTGAGCAGCACTTCGGCAAAAGGTACGTTTCTAACAGCGATTCGCATACCTTAAAGATTGACTGGCAAATGTCTAAAACGGCGTATTTCCTAACCATGATTAATGGCAACCCAGACGATCCTTTAGTTGGCCGTTTTCAATGGGAGTTGTTAAAAAAAATGGTCTGATTTTTTCTTAATGAAACCCTTATGCACTGCCGTCCACAACAAGGACATGAACCGAGCTTGCGAGCTCGCCAAAGGCAATAAACAAGAGGGTTCCACGGAAATAGAAATGCTAAAGTCAATTTTGACGATTATTAGTGTTTAAAAAGCAGATGTCTAATTAAAAATATATTCGAGGGAATAAATAGTTTCAAACTTTTAAATTAAAAAACAATAAAAATGACAACAATTAGTAATGAAGTTCAATACGAACAAAAGGGAATAAAAAGTATTTCCTCAAACTGGTGGGCTTTCATCATTAAAGGCTTCCTTGCGCTAATATTCTCTGTGTTGGCTTTTATTATGCCCGTTACAGCCATACTTGCCCTGGCAATTGCTTTTGGTGCATTTGCCTTAGCTGATGGTATTTTTGGCATTATTGCATCGGTTCGGAAAATCAGGAAGGGAAAGCGGTGGGGATGGCTTATTATAGCGCTAAAAATAAGCCATCCCCACCGCTT
>DLND01000205.1:7745-11023 GCA_002476905.1 Flavobacteriales bacterium UBA7519 | reverse complement strand
AGCAGAATGTCTTTCTATCTCACCTGTAACAAGATTTCTTGCGATGATTCCTCTTGCTTTTCCGTCTACGATCACAAGATCCATCATCTCGTGTCGGTTATACATTTTGATTCTGCCTTTACCGATTTGTCGGCTCATTGCGGAATAAGCTCCTAATAATAACTGTTGTCCGGTTTGTCCTTTGGCATAAAAAGTTCTTTTAACCTGAACTCCACCAAAAGAACGGTTGTCAAGCTGACCGCCGTATTCTCGGCCAAAAGGAACACCTTGTGCCACACATTGGTCAATAATATTAGCTGAAACTTCCGCTAATCTGTATACGTTAGCTTCTCTTGCACGGTAATCTCCTCCTTTGATCGTATCGTAGAATAATCTGTAAGTAGAGTCACCGTCTCCTTGATAATTTTTTGCTGCATTAATACCTCCTTGAGCTGCAATAGAGTGTGCTCTTCTCGGAGAATCTTGGTAGCAGAAAGCCTTTACATTGTATCCTTGCTCAGCAAGTGTAGCTGCGGCTGACCCACCTGCTAGTCCTGTACCAACAACGATGATATCAATCTTGTCCCTGTTGTTTGGTGCAACAAGGTTCATATGGTCTTTATGGTTTTTCCACTTGTCCTTAAGTGGACCGTGAGGAATTTTTGAATCTAAACTCATAATTTACTTTTTATTATTGAGTAACGAAGTGATAAATAGCGATGATGATGAATCCTAAAGGAATGATAACAGAATACCAGTTTCCAAACGCCTTGATAAAAGGTGTATATTTCGGATGTCTTGCTCCGATAGATTGAAAAGATGACTGAAACCCGTGTGCCAAGTGAAGACCCAAAAGCACGAATGCTATCACATACAGTACAACTCTCCAAATATCATGGAACTTGTGGTGTAACTCCTCCCAATATCTCAGCTCATCAGGGTTATTTGCCTGGATGTATTTGTAGCTGATCTCAGGATACCAGAAATCATAGAAATGAAGCGCTAAAAATGCTAATACCACAGCTCCGGAAATCAACATGTTCCTTGACATCCAAGTGGAATTTGCAGAACCATTGTTCATTGCATATTTAACAGGTCTTGCACTGTTGTTTCTAGCTTCCAGAATGAAACCCATTACAAAATGGAATACTACTGCAAACATTAAAACAGGCTGCATCACAAACTGAATCGCTGGATTGTAACCCATAAAATGAGAAGCTGCATTGAAACTGTCTTCACTGAAGACCGAAATCATATTGGTAGACATATGCATCACCAAAAAAATCAGCAAAAACATCGCTGAAAGTGCCATAGCATATTTTCTTCCTATAGAAGATGTAATACCCGCCATAATTCTATTGTTATTTGAATTTGCACAAATTTAGAAAATAGTTGAGTTATATAACATTGAGAAATGTCAGAAAAATATAGTTTGTAATGTTTCTAAATAACGTTAAGGATTTGTTAATAAAAACACATTTCGTATAAAATAAAAATCCCGAAAGGTTCGGGATTGTTTTATAGTTCTTTTCTGAGTCTTGCTACCGGGATATTGAGTTGTTCGCGGTATTTTGCAATTGTTCTTCGGGCTATATTATAACCTTTTTCTTTAAGAATTCCTACTAGCGCGTCATCTGTGTAAGGTTTTCTTTTATTCTCCTTTTCGATGGCTTCCTGCAGATGTTGTTTGATTTCCTTAGTAGAAACTTCCTCACCATCATCATTGGTCAATGAGTCGGAAAACAGATTTTTAAGATAAACAATACCATTCGGAGTATCTGCATATTTGCTTTTTACTACTCGGGAAATTGTTGAAATGTCAAATCCAGTGATATCGGCCACATCTTTCAGAATCATTGGCTTGATGTTTTTCTCATCACCAGTCAGGAAATAATCTTTCTGCAGTTTCACAATTGCAGTAATGGTTTGCAGTAAAGTATTTTGTCTTTGATTGATGGCATCAATGTACCATTTGGCTGCATCTAGTTTTTGTTTAATAAAAAGCGCAGCTTGTTTATGCTCTGCCGATTTTTTATCGTGAGAGTAAGTGGTCAATATCTCTTTATATTCCTCGGATACTCGAAGCGTTGGTGCGTTTTTATTATTAAGTGAAGGAATAACTTGGTTGTCCTTGATTTGAATAACAAAGTCTGGAATGATTTCCTGATTGATTGTGATGGTTTGGGTGTCAAAGTTTCCGCCGACTTTAGGTGAAAGTCTTGAGATTTCATCCAAGGCATCCTTCAGATCTTCTTCTTCAATATCATATTTCTGAAGAATTTTATTGTAATGTTTATTCGCTAAAGCATCAAACTGGTTTCTCAGAATATTTCCTGCAAGTATAATAGATGGGTTAGAACTTACTTTTTTTTCAATCTGTAAAAGCAAACATTCTCTCAGGTCTCTTGCGCCTACACCTGGTGGATCGAGTTTCTGAACATAATTTTCAAGGATATCGGTTACTTTTTCAACTGTAGTGTAAACACCTTGGGAAAAAGCCAAATCGTCTACAATAGATTTAATTTCTCTTCTTAGATATCCATCTGTGTCCAGATTTCCAATAATATATTCTGCTATTTTTAAATCTTCATCATCAATATTGGAAAGACGGATTTGTTCTAGCAGATAATCATAAAGTGTCTGTCCTTCAGTAAGAAGGGATTGGTTGTCGAACTCTTCATCGTCGGCAGAGTAGTTGCTGCTGGCAGTTTTGTAGCTTGGTTCGTCATCATAAAGATACTGATCTACATCGAAATCTGTTTCGATGCTTTCATTCCCTTCGTTTTCGTATTCTTCATCTGCTTTGGAATAATCTTCTTCCGCATTTTCATCTGCTACTTTTTCTAAAGCGGGATTTTCCTCAAGTTCTCTTTCCAGTTCTTCTTCAAATTCAAGTGTGTGTAGCTGAATCAATTTCATCAACTGAATCTGTTGAGGCGCTAATTTTTGTCCGAGTTTAAGTTGTAGATTTTGCTTTAGCATAGTTTAGTTAATTAATAATTGAATTAATTTTTACGAAGTTAAAAATATTTTTTATAAAAACAACAAGTTTAGCACGGTTTTTGTTATAGTATAATTAAGTTAAATAGTTAGTTAAATAAAAACCCTTCAGATGGTGGTCTGAAGGGTTTTTAAATTACCAGATTTTGATTCTGTTTTCCGGAGCAACATATAACTTGTCTCCAGGTTTTATGTCAAATGCTTTCTGGAAAGCTTCCATATTTACCAAAGGCCCAAAACTTCTGTAATAACCAGGCGAATGTGGGTCCGTTTTCACTTGATTTGTCATGTACTTATCT
>DLND01000205.1:0-7627 GCA_002476905.1 Flavobacteriales bacterium UBA7519 | reverse complement strand
AGACGGTTGCCCAGCTCATAAAGAACCTTTGGTCTTGTGTCAGTCCACTTATTTCTCCAGGATTTCCGTGGTCCTTCAAGTACATCTGTAACGCTGTGTATGCAACATTGATCCCGCCCAAGTCTCCAATATTCTCTCCACTGGTGAATTTTCCATTGACAAAACTACCTTTCACAGGTTCGTATTTGTCATATTGCGCAGCCAGTTGACCAACTTTTTCATCAAAGTTTTTTCTGTCGCTGTCCGTCCACCAATTGTTCAGATTTCCATCTCCATCAAACCTTGAGCCGCTGTCATCGAATCCGTGGGAAATTTCGTGGCCTATTACACCACCAATTCCGCCAAAGTTAACCGCTGGGTCTGCTTTGAAATTGAAAAACGGAGGCTGAAGGATTGCCGCTGGGAAAACAATCTCATTATTGGAAGAACTGTAGTAAGCATTCACAGTCTGCGGTGACATTCCCCATTCGGTTTTATCAACTGGTTTTCCAATTTTCTCCAGATTTTTTGCGTAGTTCCACGCCGTGATTTTCTCCAGATTATTATAGTAGGTTCCGCCTTTGGAATCAAGGGTCAGATTGAGTTTGGAATAGTCTTTCCATTGGTCTGGATAAGCAATCTTTACTTTGAATTTGGCCAACTTTTCCAAAGCTTTTTCTTTGGTCACAGGCGACATCCAATCCAGGTTTTCTATATGTAGTTTGAAAGATTTTTTGATGTAATCTACATAGGTTTCCATCTTCTGTTTCGCTTCTGCCGGGAAATATTTCTCAACGTACAGTTTCCCGAAAGCTTCTCCCAAAACACCATTAACGACACCAAGACCACGCTTTTCCATAGAGCGCTGTTCCTGCTGACCTTGCAGATATTTGGAATAGAAATCAAATCGGATATTATCAAGATTCTGGTCAAGATTTCCGGCGTTGCTATTCAAAAGGTCATATTTCATATAGTCTTTGATGAGTCCGATGTTTTTATCCGTCATCCAGGAATCCATATTTTGATAATATTTCAATTCCCCAATAATCACTTTGTCTGTGTTAACACCAACTGTTTTTAGATAATCAGGAAGGTTAACATTTTTCACTAATGGTTTTAATTCCTCAACAGTTTTGGGATTATAACGCAAATTCGCATCACGACCTTGTTCCAAAGTCAAAAGGTCTTGAGCTAACTTCTTTTCAAAATCTACAATTTTTTGAGCAGTTGCATCAGGCGTTTTATTTCCAAGAACAGTTTCCAGTTTAGCAACGTAGCCTTTGTATTCTTCTAAAGTTTTTGTGTTGGCTTCATTTACTTTTTGATAGTAATCTTTCCCCAAACCAAGGCTTGGTCCGCCAAGATAAACCGCGTTCATATTAGAGTTTTTCATATCTGCGCCCACTCTCCAGCTGTAAAAAGGATTGTCACCTGAAGGAGTCGCTTCAATAAGATATTTCTGTAAATCTTTTACATTTTTAATCGCATCGATTTTCGCTAGTTGAGCTTTGATAGGATTGATACCTTCAGCATTTCTCTTATTCCAATCGATGAAAGTTCCGTAAAGTGCCTGGATTTTTTCGCCTTCAGAATTAGAACTGAATTTTTCTGAAAGAATTTTTCTCAAAATATCCAATGACGCTACATCTACATCTTCTCTTAAAGCATTGAATGAACCCCAACTTGGTTTATCAGAAGGAATGACGGCGGTTTTCATCCAACCACCATTCACATAATTGTAGAAATCATCCTGAGGTCTAACGGACTTGTCCATATATGACAGATTGATTCCATTATCCTCTTGGACTGTAGATGTTGTTTGCTGCTTTTTACTTGGAGATGTGGTTTGGGCAGTAGAGTGATATCCCATAAAAAATGTGGCTCCGACTGTCAAAAGATAAGAACTTAATTTTTTCATTAATGATTTATTTTTTTAGTATTTTCAAATTTAGCAATTTTAAATTTTGTTTACCATAAAAAAAATCCTTCAGTTTAAACCGAAGGATTTTTTAGTGTCTATTTTAATTTTGATTAAAATTCTGCATTTTTAGGTGTTCTTGGGAAAGGAATAACATCTCGGATGTTCGTCATTCCTGTTACGAAAAGAACTAATCTTTCCAGTCCTAATCCGAAACCAGCGTGTGGAACAGAACCGAATCTTCTTGTATCCATATACCACCAAAGTTCTTCTTCGTCCACGTGCATTTCTGCCATTTTCGTTTTCAGAACATCCAGTCTTGCTTCTCTTTCAGAACCACCGATGATTTCGCCGATGCCTGGGAAAAGAACGTCCATTGCTGCTACAGTTTTATTATCATCGTTCAGTTTCATATAGAAAGCTTTGATTTCTTTCGGATAATCAAACAAAACAACTGGGCTTTCGAAATGTTTTTCTACCAAGAATCTTTCGTGCTCAGACTGCAAATCTGTTCCCCATTTCTCAACAGGATATTGGAATTTTCCTTTTTTGTTTTCTTTAGAATTCAATAAAATCTCAATTGCTTCTGTATAAGAAACTCTCTTGAATCTTTTTGCAATCACATTTTCCAGTTTTTCGATAAGACCTTCTTTTGCTCTTTCTTTTTCTGGTTTCTGTTTTTGCTCTTCTTCAAAACGCTTGTCTAAGAATTCCAAATCATCTTTGCAATTGTCCAAAACATATTTAATCACATATTTCAGGAAATCCTCTGCCAAATCGATGTTGTCTTCCAAATTATTGAAAGCCACTTCCGGCTCAATCATCCAGAATTCGGCTAAGTGACGCGTTGTATTGGAGTTTTCTGCCCGGAAAGTTGGTCCGAAAGTATAAATTCTTCCCAATCCCATTGCTGCAGTTTCACCTTCCAATTGGCCGGAAACCGTCAGGTTGGTTTTTTTTCCAAAGAAATCCTGAGAAAAATCGATGTCTCCCTCTTCTGTTTTTGGAATATTATTAAGGTCAAAATTCGTAACACCAAACATTTCGCCAGCACCTTCTGCATCAGCTCCCGTAATTACAGGTGTGTTGATGTAGAAAAACTGATTTTGATTGAAGAAAGAGTGGATTGCAAAACTCACAGCGTGACGCACTCTGAAAACTGCGCCAAACAAATTGGTTCTGAATCTTAAATGGGCTTGCTCACGCAATTTCTCCAAACTGTGTTTTTTAGGTTGAAGAATAGTTGCCTGTAATTCGTCAAAGAAATTATCTCCAAGAACAGTGATTTTCTTTGCGATGATTTCTACAGTTTGACCTGCACCTTGGCTTTCCACAACTTCACCTACAACTTTCAAAGACGAAGCCGTATTGATTTTTTTAATGGTTTCCTCATCAAAATTTTCAAAATCTACTACAACTTGCAAATTATTAATCGTAGAACCGTCATTCAATGCGATAAAGCGATTGGAACGAAACGCACGAACCCAACCCTGAACGGTTATATCGTGATGTAATACTTTTTTGTAATCTGCCAAAAGGTCTTTAATTGTTTGTCTTTTCATCTTTAGATAAAATATATTTTCAAATCGAAATACACCATTTAAACAATGGTGTTTGATGGTTTAAAATTAGTGATTGCAAATGTACTAAAAAATGCAGATAAAGCTGCGTTTCAATAGTTCTGGTGTTAATGTTGTTTTACTCATCCTTTTTAGAAGGAGCCAAGAAAACATCCATCAAACCTTCTGGCAGAAACATTTGGATAAATTTCTCTTCGCGATTTACTTCCAAAATCCAGTCTCGGATAATCGGGATGATGATTTCTTTTCCGGCAAGGTCTAGAATGAAATAATTTTGAGCCGTTTGGTCATTGATGGATACAATATTGCCACATGTTTTTCCATCACTTTCACGGATTTCGAAACCTATCACTTCGTGATAATAGAACTTTTTCCCTGACAGTGGAGGTAGGGTAGAGAGCGGAAGATAAACGCCTTTTCCAATCGATTGATTCACCAAGGCTTCGGAAGAATTTTTGAAAGAAATAATTTTGGTATCGGCTTTGGACCAGGATTGTTTTTCCACAAAAAAAGGAACCAATAAACCATTGACTTCCACAAAAATAGATTCCAATTTGTTGTACATCTCAGGTTGGTCTGTGTCCAGTTTCAGGATAACATTCCCTTGTAATCCGTGTGTTCTGGTAATTGTTCCTAAAAAATAGCAATCGTCTTTTTTCATTCCATAAATATAAAAAAACCTTGAAGGTTTGAAGTTAAAAAACAACAAAGACACGAAAAATCGTGTCTTTGTTTTGTATCTTTTGTAAAAGAATTAAGCCTGAGTTTCTTCAGTTCCTTCTGCTTCAGCAGCTGGTTCTTCTGTTGCGACTTCTTCAGCAGGTGCATTAGCTGCCTCTTCAGCAGCTTTAGCATCAGCTTCTGCTTTTACAGCAGCATCAATTCTTGCTTGGTTTACTTTAGCTTCAGCCTCTAGAGCAGCTTTTTTAGCATCAGCTTTAGCAGTAGATAAACCATCTACTTTTCCTTGAACTTTAGCATCTTTAGCCTCCACCCAAGCAGCGAATCTCTTCTCAGCTTCAGCCTCGTCAAAAGCACCTTTAGCAACACCACCTTGAAGGTGTTTTTTGTACAATGCACCTTTGTAAGAAAGGATAGCTCTTGCAGTGTCAGTTGGTTGAGCTCCGTTGTTTAACCACTTTACAGCAGAATCAACATTCAAGTCAATTGTTGCAGGGTTAGTAATTGGGTTGTAAGTTCCTAGTTTCTCGATGAATCTACCATCTCTTCTAGCTCTTGAATCTGCAACCACGATGTGGAAAAAAGGTTTCCCTTTTGATCCGTGTCTTTGTAATCTGATTTTTACTGACATAAATTTTAAATTTGTGGGATCACGTCCCGATTAAATATTAAGTGTGCAAAGATATAAAAATATTTTTATGTAACAATCTGAAAATAAAATAAATTAAAAATCAAAATAGAACCGAAAAAAAACTCATACCTGTTATTTGCATTCCAGAACTTGTGGTCGTAAACCTAAAAAGTGGACTTAATTTTTCACATCAGATTTTGCCAGTCAAACTTCTTAAAGTCCAAGCAAAAAAAAGGATTTTTACTAACATCTGGTATCTAGGTTTTCTCATTCAATCGAAGTATTTTTAAAAGTTTTTGATTCAAAACCACTAGCCTAATCCCTTTTTATATGCTGCCAAAGCTCTTTCTCTGGCAAACTTATGCTCCACAATTCTGTCATCCAAAATACTTTTCTCAAAATCTGGATTCCATTTTCGGATGTATTTTAGATCTTTATCAAATTTTTTTGTCTGCTCATCTGGATTAAAAACCCGGAAATAAGGCGCGGCATCGCAACCGCAGCCTGCTGCCCATTGCCAGTTTCCGTTATTGGCAGATAAATCGTAATCCAACAGTTTCTTGGCAAAATAAGCTTCTCCCCATCGCCAGTCTATCAAAAGATGTTTCGTGAGGAAACTGGCAACCACCATTCGGATTCTGTTATGCATTCTTCCGGTCTGGTTCAGTTGTTTCATTCCTGCATCTACTATCGGATAACCGGTTTCGCCGTTGCACCATCTTTCAAATTCAGCCTCATTGTTTCGCCACTGGATATTTTCATATTTTTCTTTGAAACAAAACTTCACCACTTTCGGGAAATGAAATAAGATTTGCATAAAAAATTCCCTCCAAATCAATTCATTGAGCCAAGTTTCGTTATGACTTAATGCAAATTTGACACACTTTCTGATAGAAATCGTTCCGAATCTCAGAGCAATTCCAAGATGTGTGGTGGCATCCTGAGCAGGAAAATCTCGCTTTTCATCATAAACATCAATAATTTTTGATTCCAGTTTTGGTTCCTCAAATTCCAAATCCGTTTCCTCAAATCCGATTTCTTTTAGACTTAGGATTCTCTTGGAAGGTAATTTCTGAAATTGGTTTTTATCGTTTTTAACCGAAGCATAATCAAGTTCTGTTAGTTGTTTTTTCCACTTTTTAGAAAATGGTGTGTAAACTGTGTAAGGTTCTCCATTATCTTTTGCAACTTCATATTTCTCAAAAATCACTTGGTCTTTGAAATCAAAAAAATCAATATTTTCTGAGTTTAGGAAATCCTTGATTTCATCATCTCTTTTGATGGCAGAAGGTTCATAATCTCTGTTGCAATACACCGATTGGATATCATATTCCTTATGTAATTGTGCGAATACATCCTTGGGTTTTCCGTAAAAAGTAAGAAGAGAAGTTCCAGTCTCAAGCAATTCGGAATTGATTTTTTCCAATGCCTGATGAATGTAATCAACACGTCGGTCATATTTATCTTCGAGAATGTCAAGAATATCCTTGTCAAAAATAAAAATAGGAATTATTTTTTTATCAGATTTCAGAGCTTCTGACAAACCTTTGTTATCTTCCAATCGCAAATCACGACGAAACCAGAATATTGATATTTTTTGCATTAATGAAGTTTAAAATGAATTTTAGGACTTAGATGTCGTGAAAAGTTATCGCTGATTGGGCAGATGTTGCAGGTGAAATAATATAGATTTGCCGTATTTCCTAAATCCGCTAGAGTTAAAAATTTTGTCAAATAAAAATTATTCCAAACTTCCCATATAAAACAATCCCAAACATTGCTGATTGTCTTCGATTTTTAAAGAGTTTTTCAAATTATTTACGATTTTCGGAGAACTCCAATAACAGCCGATTCTATTGGCAGTGCAAGTGAGATACATATTTTGAACAGCCATAGATGTTGCAGCGATTTCTTCCCAATCCGGAACCAAACCACTGAACTCTACCACGATTGAAATTACCGCATTTGCCTTAGAAATTTTGAATCCGATATCGTCATATTTTTTTTGCAGAAACTGAAATTCCGGTGTGATTTCCTTATAAATATTCTGAAGCTCCTGGCCAAGATTTTGTTTTTCTTCTGCTTTGAAAACTTTGAAACGCCAAGGTTTAGTACGTTTGTGATTGGGAGCTAGAACAGCATTGCTGAGGATTTCGTCAATGATGTGTTGTGGGATTTCTTTGTCTGAGTAATCTTTTGGGAAGATGCTTCTGCGCTCTTCTATAATATGTTTGAGAATTGTTGCGTTTTCCATAGTTCAAAGATACGAGAAAGAAGTCAGATGTCAGATGTAGGAAATAAAAGTTGGAATTTGACATTAAATCATAAAACTTTTATCTTATAATTTCAGACCTAAATGATTTCAACAATTTTCTGATGGATGTTATTAAGTGTAAAATCGTCCCCGACTTTTTTTCCGGTCATAATCTGAGCCATTGGACTTTCGGGTGATATGGCATAAAACCTGTCATTCTCGAAGAAGAATTCGCCGAGGGAGACGGAAATATAAAAACGAGCTTTGTTGGTGATGACGAGTGAGCCGAGTTTTACGATGTCCGAGGCTGTGTTCAGGACTTTTCGCATTTGGGTTTGCATACTTTTCAGCGAGACCATCTGTTTGTCCAGATGATAGATTTCTTCCTGTATTTCTTCTCTTATGGAATCATATTTAGAGGTTTTCTTGATTTCGCGGCTGGCTTCCAAAGAAAAATTAAGATAAAAATCTAGTGTTTTTATTTTTCCGTTTATGGTGTCATTAACAAAATTACGGAGATCGGTCTTATTATAAATCGTCTTCTGCATAAATCCAATTTTAAATAGTCGTTCCTTAACAAAACC
>DLND01000208.1:9035-9393 GCA_002476905.1 Flavobacteriales bacterium UBA7519 | reverse complement strand
GCTCTTACAGCATCATTACCAAATCCGCCTTTCCCAAAGTTATTGATTTGGAAGTTTCTCGCAGATTCTGTAAAACCAAATTTGTAGAAAATATCGTGCATCTTGTTATTCATATAGAACAACTGAGTGAGAGCAGCATCAGTATATTCTGCTGGTGGTGTATTTACATCCAAAGGAAAATCAAACACTCTGTTTGCACCTCCTTCTGCCACATCTCCGACTGTGTTTGTATTGGTATAATCTGTATAAGCATAAGCATTATTACCTCTTGTGTACGTATAATGATTGGTACCGTCGGAATGCCAGCCTTCTGGAGACGCATCTAAAAACCAAGGGTTAGAAACCAAAGATCTCCCCC
>DLND01000208.1:0-8809 GCA_002476905.1 Flavobacteriales bacterium UBA7519 | reverse complement strand
GAATGTAGGAGCTTCAACAGGCAAGGCAAAAACTCTGTATGAAGCATTATCCGGTGCCAAAATTTTATTTGAAGACAATGATCTCGCCGCAGCTTCCTCTGCTTTTATATTTGCAATTCTTTCCGGACTTGTGTATGAATGGGTATCGAATTTACACGAAATCAAAAGGTTATTTTTCTCAAGAATTTCGCCAGTCGCAGCATTTACCAAAACATTCCAGTAATTACTGCTTTCAGCTTCTTCAAAGTTAACTTCGTAAGCTAAGATTAATTGATTTGCCTTNNAAACCGTATTAGTCAAAACACTATTTTCTTTTCCAGCTTCAAAAGTATATTTGTTGCTACTTTTCAAGTTCAACTTTTTAAGAACAGAATCAAAAGCAGCTTTACTTGTAATCCCAGCTTTTTTGGAACTCACAGTAACTGACGAAACATCCGAAAAATTATCAGACATATAAGACACAGTATTATTCCTAATCAAAGCTGAAGATACTGCATTAAAAATAGGGATCCCTTCATAAGTTTGCTGCACATTGACAACAGCTCCTTTCAAACTTTCTGACTTGTCAGAATTTATAATTTTTATTCCACTTGCAGCTGTTTTGTCATATTTCTTATTTGAAAAAATATAATCTTTAACAACTGACTCATAATTCTGAGCTTGGATAAAAGAAAAGGCAAAAAAAGCGGCAATTGTAATTCCGCGGTTAAGAGAATTAATCTTCTTCATATATTTATTATTAATTAAGTCGCTAATATAGTTATTTAATAAATATTAAGCCGAAAACTTATTAAAAATTTATAAAAAATACAACAAATACAATTTTTACATACATAACAAATAAGACTTTTTTTTCAAAACGGACAAACAAAAATGAATTCTTATCTTTGCAGAATGGTAAAAATTGGCAACATAGAACTTCCTGACTTTCCGCTTTTGCTGGCACCCATGGAAGATGTAAGTGACCCACCTTTCAGAAAATTGTGCAAAATGCACGGCGCAGACTTGATGTATTCCGAGTTTATTTCTTCGGAAGGATTGATTCGTGATGCGATAAAGAGTCGTAAAAAGCTCGATATTTTCGATTATGAAAGACCTGTGGGAATCCAGATTTTTGGTGGCGATGAAGAAGCAATGGCAATGTCAGCCAGAATTGTGGAGACTGTAGAACCAGATTTGGTGGATATTAATTTCGGTTGTCCAGTAAAAAAAGTCGTTTGCAAAGGCGCCGGAGCTGGTGTTTTGAAAGATATCGATTTGATGGTGAGATTAACGAAAGCAGTCGTAAGTTCTACACATTTGCCAGTTACTGTAAAAACTAGATTAGGCTGGGATAATGATTCAATCAATATTGATGAAGTGGCCGAAAGACTACAGGATGTCGGAATCAAAGCCTTAACCATCCACGCCAGAACACGTGCCCAAATGTACAAAGGCGAAGCAGATTGGGAACATATTTCCAGAATCAAAAACAATCCGAATATCGAAATTCCGATCTTTGGGAACGGCGATGTTGATTCTCCTGAAAAAGCTTTGGAATATAAAAACAAATATAACTGTGATGGAATAATGATTGGTCGTGGTGCGATTGGTTATCCGTGGATTTTCAACGAAATCAAACATTTTTTTGAGACTGGAGAAATTCTTCCTGAGCCAACTATTGCAGAAAGATTAGAAGCTGTGAAAAACCACGCCCTTTGGTCTGTAGAATGGAAAGGCGAACGTCCCGGAATTGTAGAAATGAGACAACATTACAGCAATTACTTCCGTGGAATTCCGCATTTTAAAGAATTCAAGACTAAGTTTCTTCAGGCTTTAACTCTTGAGCAAATTGACGAAATCATCGAAGAGACGAAGCATTTTTATCAGGAAAACATTATCTAATTTTTTTAACACAAAGTTCACAATGGCTTTTTCACAAAGGCCACAATTATTATAGTAAACTTGGTGTAAATCTTTGTGACCTTTGTGGTAATTAATATTCAATTTCTGTAACTTTTAACAGTTAAACGATAACTTATTAGACCTCAAAAAAATTAACAATGAAAAAAATCTTACTGTTCGCCATATTGATTTCAGGTACTTCTCAAGCGCAAATGTTTGAAACCCCTAATCCTACCAGAATTGACACGTTAAAAGGTTCTAATACAGAATTCAGGAACTTTTGGGATGTTAAGAAATATGATATTGTTTTGGAGTCTAATTTTGAAGCGAAAAGCATCAAAGGAAGTAATAAAATCAGTTTGACAATTGAGAAAGATGTTTTGAATCCTGTTTTTCAAATCGACCTTCAAAGTCCGATGAAAGCTGACAAAATCACAGCGAGTTTTCCTATTGTTGATAAAAAAGTAGACGGCGATTTTATTTTTATTTCTGCAAAAAAGAAATTCAAAAAAGGAGAAAAATATACGATTGATATTGATTACTCTGGAAATCCAACGATTGCAAAACACGCACCTTGGGACGGTGGTTGGATGTTTACACAAGACAAAAACGGAAATCCGTGGATGACTGCTGCAGATGAAGGAATTGGCGCGAGCATTTGGCTTCCTGTAAAAGATATTTGGAGTGATGAGCCGGATAACGGAATTAGTTTCAAAATCATAACGCCAAAAGATTTGGTTGGCGTTGGAAACGGAAAATTAATCAAAGAAGAAAATCTGGGCGATAAAAAGTCTTGGCTTTGGGAAGTAAAAAGTCCAATTAATGATTATTCCATCATTCCATCGATTGGGAAATACGTGAATTTCAAAGATACTTTTGACGGCGAAAAAGGAAAATTGGACTTGGATTATTGGGTTTTGGATTACAATCTTGACAAAGCTAAAAAACAATTTGAGCAAGTAAAACCAATGATGAAAGCTTTTGAACATTGGTTTGGACCATATCCTTTTTATGAAGATTCTTACAAATTGGTAGAGTCTCCGCATCTTGGGATGGAACACCAAAGCAATGTGGCGTACGGAAACAAATATCAAAATGGTTATCTAGGAAGAGACCTATCCGGAACAGGAATTGGTCTGAAGTGGGACTACATCATCATCCACGAAACCGGACACGAATGGTTTGCGAACAACATCACGGCAAAAGACCAAGCTGATATGTGGATTCACGAGAGTTTCACCACTTATTCCGAAACCTTGTTTGTGGACTATGTTTTTGGGAAAGCCGATGGTAACAAATATCTGCAAGGTTTAAGAGGCAATATCCAAAACGATAAACCAATCATCGGAACATACGGAATCCGAAATGAAGGCAGCGGCGATATGTATCCAAAAGGTGCGAATATGATTCATACGATTCGTCAGGTGATTAATAATGATGAGAAATTCCGTCAGATTCTGAGAGGTTTGAATAAGGATTTTTATCATCAGACTGTAACCGCATCACAAATTCAGAATTATTTTTCGGAAAAATCAGGCATTGATTTGAAATCAATTTTCGACCAATATCTTACGACCATCAAAATCCCAACTTTGGAATATAAACAGAATGGAAATCAACTAACTTACAAGTGGACAAATGTAGTTCCGAATCTGAAACTTCCAATCAGACTGGCTGATGGACAGGAATTGAAGCCAACGGAAGAGTGGCAAACAGCAACACTTAAGTCTTCTGATGAGTTGAAAGTAGATCCTAATTATTATATTTTTACAAAAAAATTATAACGCCATCAATGTCCAGGTTAAAAAAAATCAGGGAACAAAAAAATCTGACGCAAGAAGAATTATCAGAGCAATCTAACATTTCGGTAAGAACGATTCAGCGGATTGAAGCCGGAACAGAACCAAAAGGTCACACATTGAAAATTCTGGCAAAGTCACTAGATATTTCCGAAAGCGATTTGCTAAATCTGCCAGAAGCTAATGAGTCAGAAAACATAGTTGAGAACTTGACAGAAAATCAAACAACTACTGATGAAGATATTTCCAAGCTGAAGCTCATCAACCTTTCTTCTATTCTGTTTACCGTTTTACCACCGCTCAATATTGCCGCTCCATTGATTTTATCTTATTGGATGAAACAGAAAAATCCAATCATCGGGCAACTTGTTTCCGTTCAGATTTTATGGACGATTCTTGCGCCTGCTGTATTCTTTCTTGGCATCTCGCTGAAGCTCGGAAAACAGTTCACATTGATACTAATGTTAGCCATTGTTCTTAGTAATATTTTTATTATTTTAAGAAACACCGCAGAAATCGATAAAAACAAAAAACTGTATTACAAACTGAACTTCAATGTTTTATAAATATTGACAGGTGATTGTCGGGCGATTGTCGGGTTATTTTTTAGCCTAAAAAGAGATAAAATCAAATCTTTGCAAAAAATTAATCGATGACAAAATCATTATCTGCAATCGGAATCATCACATCAATTATCTTCGGCAACATAAAAGCTCAGATCGCAAAAACATCGGATCTGTTTATCGAACTAAAAAAACAGGACAGTCTTTTTTTTGAACTTGGGTTCAATAATTGCGATGGGGTTTATCTGGAAAAGCATACGGATGAGAACCTGAAATTCTATCATGACAATGGCGGTTTCCAGGATAAGAAATTATTCCTGGAAAGAACCAAACAGAATATCTGCGGCAATCCCAATCAAAAACCAATCAGAAAACTGGTTAAAAACAGTTTGGAAGTTTTTCCTTTATATAACAATGGAGAACTTTATGGTGCGATACAATCTGGTGAACATCAGTTTTTTATCCGTGAGAAAAATAAGGAAGATGTTTTAGAAGGACAGGCAAAATTCACTACAGTCTGGACAAAGAAAGACGGAATCTGGATAATGAATGACATCCTAAGCTATGACCATGGCTCACCTAAAGTTACCAAAACTGAAAATGCAATATTTGAAAATGATTTCGCCATCGAACAATGGCTGAAAGAGAATAAAGTCCCGACACTCGGACTTGGAATCATAGAAGGCGGAACATTGAAACAAGTGAAAGTTTTTGGGGAAATAAAACCCGGCGTTTCCGCACCCTACAATACAATCTTTAATGTTGCGTCTCTTACAAAACCGATCACAGCAATGGTTGCGCTAAAACTTGCCAGCCAAGGAAATTGGAATCTGGATGAGTCTATTTCCCAATACTGGACAGATCCTGATATCGCAAACGATCCTCTAACTAAAAAACTGACAACCAAAATTATACTCAGTCATCAGACAGGTTTTCCAAATTGGCGATGGATGAATAAAAGCAATAAATTGAGTTTTGATTTTGAACCCGGAACCCATTATCAATATTCTGGCGAAGGAATGGAATATCTGCGAAAAGCAATTGAGAAAAAGTTCAAAAAACCACTTCAGGAAATTGCCAAAGAATTGATTTTTCAGCCTATAAAAATGACCGAAACCAATTATATCTGGACAAAAGATACAGATGAATCACGATTTGCCATAGGTTATGATGAGAATGGAAAAGCGTATGAAACTGTGAAAAATAAAACTGCCAATGCTGCAGACGACGTGGTTACAACCATAGAAGATTATGGCAATTTTTTGACTGATGTAATGAATGGCGGTCATCTAAAACCTGAAATTTTCAAAGAAATGATGAAACCTCAGGTAAAAACAAAAGAAAATAAATACTTTGGGCTGGGTTTCGAAATTTATGACTTGGGAAATGGTGAAATAGCCTTATCTCACGGCGGTTCCGACAAAGGTTCTCAATGCATTACCTTAATTCTTCCAAAAACCAAGCAAGGCATCCTGATTTTTACCAATGTTGATAATGGTTATAAAGTTTTTGAAAAATTAATCCTTAATTATCTTGGTGATAAGGGTCAGAAAATAATTGATATTGAGAAAAAATAATCAATGATTTAATTTAAAACATACAGAAAAGCCAGCAAAAAATTGCTGGCTTTGATTTTTTATTCCCATTCAATCGTTGCAGGCGGTTTTGAACTGATATCATAAGCCACTCTGTTGATTCCTCTCACTTCATTAATAATCCTACTGGAAACGGTGTCCAAAAACTCGTAAGGTAATCTACTCCAAGTGGCGGTCATAAAATCAATGGTGTTGGCTGAACGAACAACGGCTGTGTACTCATAAGTTCTTTCGTCGCCCATTACACCTACAGATTTTACTGGGAGAAGAACCACGAAAGCTTGAGAAACTTTCTCGTACAAATCATTTTTATACAATTCCTCGATGAAGATATCGTCAGCTTCCTGAAGGATTCTCACTTTTTCTGCATCTACTTCGCCCAAAACTCGGATTCCTAATCCAGGTCCAGGAAACGGATGTCTGTAAACCAATTCGTGCGGAATGCCCAATTCCTCTCCTACTTTTCTCACTTCATCTTTGAACAATTCTCTCAAAGGTTCCAACAATTCGAATTCCATTTCTTCAGGAAGTCCGCCTACATTGTGATGTGATTTGATAACTGCAGAGGGTCCATTCACGGATTGAGACTCGATAACGTCTGGATAAATGGTTCCTTGTGCCAAGAATTTCGCACCTTCGATTTGTTTTGATTCTTCATCAAAAACGTGAACAAACTCATTACCGATGATTTTTCTTTTTTCTTCCGGATCACCAATTCCAGATAATTTGGATAGAAATCTCTCCGAAGCATCTACCATTTTGATGTTCATATCGAAGTGCTTTCCATAATTTTCCATTACTTTTTTACCTTCGTCTTTTCTCAAAAGTCCTGTATCAACGAAAATGCAATTCAGTTGGTTACCGATTGCTTTATGGATCAAAACTGCTGCAACCGAAGAATCTACACCGCCAGACAAACCAAGAATCACCTTTTGGTCGCCCACTTTTTCTTTGATTTCTGCAACAGTTTTCTCGATATAGTTTGTCAATTTCCAGTTTTTATCTGCTTTACAGATTCCGAAAACAAAATTTTCCAGCATCTTTCCGCCTTCTTCCGTGTGTGAGACTTCGGGATGAAACTGTACGCAGTAGATTTTTTTATCGGGATTAGAAATGGAAGCGATCACTCCGGATTTGGCATTGAGTTCAAAACCTTGTGGTAATTCTGCAACCTCATCAAAATGACTCATCCAAACGACTGACTCGTTATAAACCCCTTTTAGCAATTCGCTTTCTTTTATGATTTGCAAGTGTGCTTTTCCGTATTCGCCCTTTTCTCCTTTTGCCACTTTTCCGCCCAAAAGATGTGCTGTTAACTGCATTCCGTAGCAGATTCCTAAAACCGGAATTCCTTGCTCATATATTTCTTTTTCTACAAGGTGTGCGTTTTCAGCGTTCACAGAACTTGGACCTCCGGAAAGGATGATTCCTCTTGGTTTTTTCTCAAGAATTTCTGATAATGGTGTGTTGAATGGTACTATTTCCGAATAAACTTCCATTTCACGGATCCTTCTCCCGATGAGTTGATTATACTGTGAACCGAAGTCTAAAATGATAATTCCGTTTTGCATATAATGTTGTAATATTTTTTATTTTCACTTTTGTCATTCCGTAGGAATCTACACTATGCTGAGATTCCTACGGAATGACAAACTTGTGTTTTGATGGTATTTTTATAATTTTTAATGTTTGTAAATCTTCTATGAATTGATAAATCTTCAATTTTTGTAGAAACCCATAGCCCCGATTGCAACGGCATCCTTTTTTGTTATTGCGATTGCTGAATGGTTCTACGGATTGCTTCACTTCGTTCGCAATGACAAAAAAGATATAGTGGAAAGCGGGATGAAGCTTCTTAAAAAACAAAGAGACATTGGTCGCCCAACATCTCTTCTACTTTTAGAATTTTGCAATATCTTCTCGGTAAAATCCGTAGTCGAAATCTACAGGAACTGCGTCTTCATAAACTTTTTTACGTGCCTCTTCAAAGGTGTCTCCAAGTGCAACAAGGTTCAGAACTCGTCCGCCTGTAGAAACAATTCTATTTCCTCTGTAATCTGCGCCGGCATATAGCAATTGGCTGTTTTTTACTTTTTCTGCGCCGGTTATTTCGTATCCAGTTTCATAGTTTTTTGGATATCCTCCGGAGCAAACCACAAGACACACTGCTTTTTTATCTTTGAACCTCAGTTCTAGTTCTCTTCCGTTTAGGCAGTCTTCTATTGCATCTACAAGATTGTTTTCCAACAATGGTAATAGAACTTGGGTTTCTGGATCACCAAGTCTCATATTATATTCAAGAAGGTAAGTCCCATTTTTGGTAACCATTAATCCAAAGAAAATAAATCCTTTGAAGCTTAGACCTTCTTTTTTGAGACCATCCACAGTAGGATTCATAATATTCTGAAGAAAATCCTGGAAATGTTCATCCGTAAATTCCGGACTTGGCGCAGCCGCACCCATTCCTCCAGTGTTTGGGCCTGTATCTCCGTTTCCTGCTTTTTTATAATCTTTTACCGGCACGCAAGGATATAATTTTTCCCCGTTGGAAAAAGCAATAATAGATGCTTCAAAACCTTGCAAATATTCTTCGATAACAATCTGGATTCCTGCATCTCCAAAGATTCTTTTGATCATAAAATCGTGAATGGTTCCTTCTGCTTCTTCCAGATCATCCGCAATCACAACACCTTTCCCACCAGCAAGACCACTTGCCTTGATTACCAAAGGAAATTTCTGCTTCTGAAGATATTCTTTTGCTTCGACATAAGAATCGAAAACCGTAGCATTAGCGGTCTTGATGCCATAGTTTTGCATAAATTTTTTGGAGAATGACTTACTTCCTTCCAAAGATGCGGCCTTTTTTGTAGGTCCAAAAACTTTGAGATCCACCTTCTTGAATTCGTCTACAATCCCTTCCACCAATGGTGCTTCCGGGCCGACGATTGTCAAATCTACCTTATTTTTG
>DLND01000015.1:32925-33634 GCA_002476905.1 Flavobacteriales bacterium UBA7519 | reverse complement strand
TGAGTGGAGGGGAGATTCTCAGGTATTCGTTTCTGTATAATTGCCAGAAAACAATCAGACCTTTTTCCATACATTTTGACGCTACTTTCAAAGTGTATTCTGGAGAACCGAGATTCACAGCCAACATCAATCCTTTTCCGTTCACATTTTTGATTTTTGGATGAACGAGCAATTCTCGAAACAATTTTTCTTTCTTATCAGTTTCGTTCATCAGTCCGCTTTCCAAAACTTCTTTCAAAGTGGCGTGGGAAGCAGCAGCAATCAAAGGATTTCCTCCAAAGGTTGTAATATGTCCCAACTTCGGCGAATGTGAAAGACTTGTCATAATTTCTTTTGAACTCATAAATGCTCCAACCGGAACACCGCCGCCCATTCCTTTTCCCATTACCAAAATGTCAGGAACAATTCCGAAATGCTCAAAAGCAAATAGTTTTCCGGTTCTTCCAAACCCAGGCTGGATCTCATCCAGAATCAATAATGCACCAACTTCCTCACACCGTTTTTTCAGTTGAATAAAATAATTGTCTTTTGGCATGATAAAACCCGCCGCACCCTGAATAGTTTCTACGATGACACAAGCCGTTTTCTCCGTGATTTTATCAAAATCATTTTCATTATTAAACTCGATAAAATTGACCATCGGCAACAAGGGACGAAATTCTCTTTTGTGAACTTCATTACCCGCAACAGAAAGGGCGCCGTGTGTGTT
>DLND01000015.1:19201-32786 GCA_002476905.1 Flavobacteriales bacterium UBA7519 | reverse complement strand
GAAAGGGCGCCGTGTGTGTTTCCGTGATAAGCATTTTTAAAGGCAATGATTTCTTCTCTTCCAGTATAACGTTTAGCTAATTTCAAACTCCCATCAATGGCTTCTGCTCCGGAATTTACAAGATAAGTTACTTCTAATGGATCGGGTGTGGCTGCTGCCAAAAGCCTGCAAAGTTCGACAGGTTTTTCCTGCGCATATTCGCCGTAAACCATCACGTGCAGATATTTGTCCGCTTGTTCTTTGATAGCGTTAACCACTTTTGGATGAGAATGACCAAGAGTATTGGCAGAAACGCCAGCTACAAAATCCAGATAGGCTCTTCCGTCCTTTCCATAAATATAGCTTCCTTCGGCTTTTTCCACTTCGAAACCTGCGGCATAAGGTGTTGTTTGAGCTTGGTATTTAAAGAAATCTTGCTTCATTTGAGATAGATGTTAGAAATTAGATTTTAGAAGTTAGGTTGTTGTTCAGTAATTAATAGACTTCTAAACTTTTACAAAGTTCGTAAATTTTGAGTTTCGATGTTATGAAATGACAAAATTTCCCACTTGGCGAAGCGCGCCCCGACTTATCTCCTATTATATTTTTTTATTTGAATCGATGAACATTCTTCGTTAGGTTTGAGTGGAGCTCTATTTCTATTATTTTGATTGTAGACAAGTTCTAGAGATTGCTTCACTTCGTTCGCAATGACAGAAAAAAGCGGGAACGGAAGGCGGATATAGACGCGCAAATAAAATTTTTACTTTTTGATCCGCACCGGCGTTTTCGGTTTGTTTTTTTCTTCAATTTTCTTACGTTCGGCTTCTGCGTGTTCAAAAAGAGAATTATCAGATTGATAAACAATTTCAGGATAATTGGGCGTGTCTAGAAAAATGTCGCCCCACTTTTGGAGTCGGTCTTTGGTATTCCAATTAAAATCTTTGAAGAATCTTTGATCTTTAGAGATCTTGCTCATCGGGTAAGTATCTGTGTTGGCTCCGATATTACAATCGACTTGTTCCAGTTTTTTTTCAGTAAAATGAGCCACAATCTCACCGCATGTGGACAATGCAACACCGATTCTAGTCACTTCTTTAGTCTTCTCATTGGTATCATCGGCATAAGTGATGGCTTGCGCGTTGCCCACAGCTTTTGCAATATCTATGGCGTTATCTTTGAGGTACACCATCATATTCTTGCTTTTGATCTGGTTGAATTCATCCTTTATATTCAAGGAGTCCGCTTTGCTGATAGCGAATGCATTGCCCAAAACTCTTATTGAATCTGTGATTTCCTTTTCCGGATTACTGTATACGCGGATCTCGTCACCAGTTACCTGTTTTGCGCCCATCCAGAGGATTGGTTTACGCATCATATGCATCTCGCCATCGGTCTTATTAAAGCTGAGCGAGTCTGAACGTCCCTGCATATTGGATTTAAAAATACGGACTTTTCGAAATGCCCTTAGAAAACTTTTCTTTTTGAGCGAGTTGGCGGAATCGGGTCTCCGGAAAGTTAAAAATTTATCTGCCGACATGTATAGTGAATCTTTCGCTAAAATTTTTACAAAATAGGGTTTGTCGGTAATCATAGCAGAGTCTTTTTTTTCGTAAATCTCTCCATAGCCACCTTTTAAATACCGTTTCTCTCTCGGATCGTCCAACATTACATTGCCAGTTCCTTTGCCGAAACCAGTATTTCTATTGAAGTACAATTTGTCACCTGTCAGGATTTTTCCATTGTTGTGAATTCTGGAGTTTTTGTTGAGAAAAGATTCACCAGTTTTGGAGTTATAAGAACCTTGTTCTGTATAAACATAATTGATTGGATTTTTTTTATCTCTAATAGTGGTAGGACCAAAAAAATCGGAGACACCTGTGTTTTGATTTTGTTTGATGTTATCACTAACAATGGTGTATTTATCTGTTTCGATGTTCGAACGTCCTACAAAATCTATCATTTTTGAGTTGAGATTATAGGTAGCCGATTTGGTGTACATCACACTTCCGTCGTTACTGTAAATCGTTCCGCCAGTGTTGAAGTATGCAGTATTAGGAATTTTATCGTAATAAAGCGTTTCTGTTTTAATGGTCTGCTTTGGATCTGTAAGCACTACATTTTTTCTGGCAATTCCGCGTTGTGTATTACCATCATATTCCATTTCTGCAGCGGTAATTCTGCTTCCATCAGCACTTGTGAGGACAACATTGCCAATGGCTTTCAGAAAATTTTCTTTTTGATACCAAACCACTTCGTCGGCTGTGAGAACAGAACCTTGCTGCTCGAAAACAACATTGCCGGAAAAAACAGGATTTCCATCATATTTATCTGGGCTTACACCGAAAGTATCGGAGTGCTTGTGCTGAACTTTTTTACCGGATTGTCCGTCAGGATTTTGATTATTGAAAAAAGGATCCTTTACCAAACCTTGATTTTGAGCTGGAATATCTTGAGAAAATATTCTGATAAAAACCAGAAATAGAACAGCTAAAAGTGATTTCTTCATTAATTTTCAGACTTCTTGTGTCCGTAGAAGTATAGTGAATGCGTATCAATACTTACGCCAAATGCTTTTTCTATAGATTCTTTGATGCCTTGGATTCTGGGATCGCAAAATTCTATAATTTCTTCAATTTCTTTGTCAGAGTCACTTTTATAAATCACCAAGTGATCGTGCTGTTTGTCAAAATAAGATTTTTCGTAGGAAGAAGAACTCTGTGTTTTTTCTCCAAACTGATGTTTTCTAATCAATCCAGCATCAAGAAAAATCTCTATGGTGTTATAAATGGTAGCCTTACTGACGTGGTATTTCTTCTGCATCATCAGAAGGTAAAGATCATCTACATTGAAGTGGTGTTCCATATTGTAGATCTCTTCCAGAATAGTATATCTTTCGGGTGTATTACGAAATCCTTTATCCTGAAGGTATTGCTTCAGAACATCTTTTATTGTGGCAATGTTAAGCTCTTTTTGTTTCGTATCCATAATACAAAATTAGACAAATTTTCGGGATTATTCGAAATGCTTAGTTTCCACTTTTTCTATCCTTTCAATTTTGATGGTTTGATCTAGGAGTGGAGCAGATTCTACAACAACATTATGACTGGCAACACCGTATGCTGTAAAATCATTACTTCCCAATTTTTTAACAAAATTATAGATACCCAGAATAATCTTGTCTCTAATTGTTAATAGAAAATCATTGATGTAAACATTGTCTATGATAACAAACTTCAGGTCAGGTGGAATGTTGTGCGCTCTGAGTGAAGGGTGAGAACTTCTTGAAGGAATGATTCCTTCGTCCATCATATCACTAAGAACCTGCTGGAAATAATCATTTATCCTACGGTCTCTTTTGAAGCCGAGTAAAAAGCTGATTTTATAAATGGTTCCCGGAAGTATTTCTTCTACGTTATATTTGAAGCTGTAAGGATCTTCCTGATTCACAATATTAAGAATAAAATAATGATCTGCTCTTTTTGGCTGGGCTCGGATGATGGAATAAATAATTTTAGACTCTACCTCATCATCCCTTTTTGCACGACTGATGAAGGCAAGGTTTGTAGCATATTTAGGAATCGTTTCATCCAACTTCATATCCTTGATTGTAGAGACATATTTGTCCAGTTTTACAAACTTGATGAAAGTTGTTTTGATGATTCTACCATTATACCAAGCGTACATACATACCCCAATGAAGCCGGCAAGAAGAACAGACATCCAACCGCCATCAAAGAATTTGATAATGTTAGCACTGAAAAATCCGCCTTCAATCACGACATAAACAATTGCAAAAAGTCCGATCCAGACTTTATTAGTCCTCGTTTTTAGGAACCAGAATACCAATAAAATAGTTGTCATCAGCATGGTTACAGTAATAGAAAGTCCGTAAGCGGCTTCCATTTTGCCGGATTCTTTAAAATAGATCACGACTACAAAACATAATAACAAAATACCCCAATTGATTTTCGGGATATACATCTGTCCTTTTATTCCCGAAGGATACTCGATTTCCTGATTGGGCCAAAAGTTAAGAGACATTGCTTCTGAGAACATTGTAAATGCACCAGTGATTACTGCCTGACTGGCAATAATGGCAGCAGCCGTCGCGATGATAACCCCGGGAATGATGAACCACTCCGGCATAATTCCGAAAAATGGATTCTTGCCACGGAATACTTCGTGGTAATTACTTAGCAACCACGCACCTTGTCCTAGATAATTGAGTATAAGCATTGCTTTCACAAAAACCCAGCTTACACGGATGTTTTTGATACCACAATGCCCAAGATCCGAATATAAGGCCTCTGCTCCCGTTGTACACAGAAAAACAGCACCCAAAATAACAATAGCACTAGGAGAGTTATAAATCAGCTTAACGGCATAATATGGATTGAAAGCTTTTAGAATCATTGGGTGTTCTATCAAATGAACTAACCCAAATCCTCCTAAAACTAAAAACCAAAGAACCATAACAGGACCAAAAAACTTACCTATGAAACTGGTGCCAAACTGCTGAACGACAAAAATAATTACTAAAATAGATAGTGTAATGGGAACTACAGGCGGCTTATGTGTTACAAGCTCTAATCCTTCTATTGCAGACATCACGGTTAGTGACGGTGTGATGATACTGTCTGCAACCAAAGCAGCAGCTCCTATTATCGCAATGATATAAAGCCACTTTTTCTTAAATCTTTTAACGAGAGAGTAAAGCGAGAGAATACCACCTTCGCCCTTATTATCAGCTCTCAGAGCGATGATGACGTATTTAATGGTAGTCTGCAATGTCAGGGTCCAGATGATGCAGGAAAGTGCGCCTTCTATATATTCTTCTGATATGATTCCGCCTGCTTTTCCTGCATTGATAATGGCTTTCATCACATAAAGAGGAGATGTTCCGATGTCTCCGAAAACGATTCCTAAAGAGACCAAAACGCCAACCCAGGAAAGTTTTTTCAGGTCAAAATGACCGCTGCTATCTTGCGACATAATTTATGTTGTCTAGAAAATAATTCTGCAAATTTAGATTATTTTATATTCTGAGAAATTTTTTTCAGTAAAATGTAATATTGTAAAGCTGGTGATTTTGAAAAAGTGCTAATAATCATATCTTTACTGAATCTAAATATAACTAATGAAACTCCAGAATTTTCTTTTTTTGAGATAATTAAGGTCCTGCTCATTGGCATAGGCTTCCCTTTCGAAACTGATATTGCGGTAAGCGAGCTGCGGATTTCTATATCTAAGATATTTTAGATAATATTCTGAAAGATACCAGATATAGAATGGAATAATAAACAATTCCATCTGCTGGCGGATGTGGATTTTTTCGTGATTGATAAGAGTCTTATTCTGTCTGTATTTTTTTTCTCTAAGCAATATAAACGGAAATAGTGTTATCCCCGAAATTTTAGTATTTTTGAGTAATCTTTGACATACGATGATTATCATATATCAAAGATAAAAATTTTGGTACAGTTTTTAACTTATGAAAGTAAATGACATCAAAGAGAATGAAGACTTTTATTATAACGAACAAGGTTATAAAGTTTTTACAGAACAATTCCATTTAAAACGGGGTTATTGCTGTAAAAGCGGATGCAGACATTGCCCGTACGGTTATGATAAAAAGACGGATACTTTTATTAAAAAACCTAAATAATCTTATTATTATGAAATCGAAGATTCACGAATTCCAAAATAAAAATATATTAGCGATGAGTAAAAAATATTTCTTCATATTACTGGCTGCGGTTTCTCTTGGAATCACTTCTTGCAGCCCTTTCCAAGTAAAATCCGACTATTCTGCCACAGCCAATTTTTCCGACTACAAAACATATTTGCTAAGAACGGATGATCTCAAACTGAATGATCTGGACAAAGACAGGGTTTTGAATGAATTATCCAAACAAGTTCAGGCAAAAGGATTGACTTCTTCCCAAAATCCTGATTTGATTATCAATGTAAAAGCATCTCACAAAAAAATTCAGGATGTAACCACATCTTACAATGCGGGCTTCGGCTGGGGAAGACCTTGGGGCTGGGGAGGCGGATTCGGTATGGGGAATACCTGGACCAACAACTATAACAGCGGAACAATTGTAATTGACATCATTGATGCCAAAACTCGAAAATTAGTTTGGCAAGGTGTTGGAAGCGGAATTTCTGTAGATTCACCAAAGTCAAAACAAAAACAAATCCCACAAATTGTGGCTGAAATAATGGCGAATTATCCACCGCAGAAAGGAAAATAGTTTTTTGACTTTGAGATAATAGACTAATAGATAAAACCGTAGAATTTTCTGCGGTTTTTTTTATTCTGATATTTTTATGGTCATCAGTTCTCTGGCTTCTTTTAGGACTTCTGATTTCTTTTCTTCATTAAGTTCTAAAATATTCAATAGATTCTGATTATTGAATAATTCCTTTGCCAAAACACATTTTTCTTCCAATAATTTTTGTTTTTGCTTTCCGTCCAAAGTTGTGAGGCAAGTTATCGGATAAAGCGCATTTTGGTCCACCAAACTTTTGATATTCTTATCTTTCGGATAATCCCAAGACAATAATCTCAGTCCATAATATTCTGAAAAGGCAATCGAATCCTTAGTGAAATAAGTGTTCGTAATGAGCCAGCCGTCGGTAAATTCTGTTTTAGTTCCGAAAAGATTGTACTGGATATTTGAAATATCCTTGATTCTTGACAAAACGTACATTGGCGTTGTGACCGATATTTTTGTGTCTTCTGCATTCCGGAATTTACATTCTACCCAATAAGTTTTGTCGTCTTTCTTGGCGATAACGTCCGCTTCGTGTGTCACGGCGTGACCTTTTATCAATTGTCCCGTTTCAGTTTTGTAGCCGATGTTTTGGAAAACTCTGGCAATCCATTGCTCAAAATAAAATCCCGCAGGTCCCAACTCCAGCAATGCCTTTTTTAAACTGTATCTCGCAGCGACAGAATTTGAGATTTTCTTCAATTCCTCAAAAGCCATTCGATATAATTCGCCAGTTGTGATTCCGTCAAAACATTTTGGCAAAATTGTTTCCAAAACCCTTTTCAAAGACTGTTCGCCTGCTCCAGAATTCCGAAGTGAGTTTTCCAGTTTCGAGATTTCAAACTCTACCGTTTCGCCAGCATTGTTTTTTATATTCATAATTTATATTTTTTTTGGGCAGCTTAATCCGCCTTCCGCTCCCAATCTTTTTTGCAGAAAATTTTCAATTTAAAAGAAATTATCTACAAGCAAAAAAGGATTTCCGCTCAAGTCGGGCTGCATCTGATTCATCGTTTATAGTCTTGGACGCCGTTCAGACTGACATCTCCAAATTTAATTAATTACATTCTCATGCGGAGTGGGAGTCGAAGCGTTTTTCGCTACTCGATAAACCAAATCTCAAATCGACTTCCCTGTTCCAAAGGTTTATAATTCAAATAACCTTTGTGCGCTTCAATGATACTTTTGCTCAATGTCAATCCGATTCCGGAACCATTGCTTCTGGTCGTAAAAAACGGAAGAAAAATCTTATCCTGAATTTCCTTTTGGATCCCGACTCCGTTATCTTCTACACTTAGAATGATTCGTTTGTTTTGAGTTTTGATCTCGGTTGTTATCGTTCTTTCAACATTGTCAGAAACGGCGTAAATGCCGTTGAGATAAAGATTGATTAAACAGCGTTCAATCATTTTTTCATCAGCCAAAATGATTTGATTTTCTAATGAATTAACAATCGTGATATGATTCTTTTCAAATTCTGGTTTCAGGAAATTAAGAGCCGATTCTACAATATTCGTCAAAGAAATTGTTTTGAAAACCGGTTTTGGAAGTTCTGCAACTTGTCGGTAATCATCCACAAAATTCAGTAATTGTTTCGATTTTGAGTTGATAATCATCAGGCTTTCCTTCATATCTTGCTGGTCTTCTTTTTCAATAAATTCCTGATTAGCAATGTATTCCAGATTCTGAATCAAACTGTTGACAGGCGTCAACGTATTTAGAAGTTCGTGAGAAATCACTTTCATCAGATTGTTCCACGCCAGTTTTTCTTTTTGTTCAATAATTTTCTGAACAGATTCTAAACTGATGATACAGAAACGATGTTTTGCATTTTGAACTTTTTTGGTTCTGAGAGAAAACGATTGTTTCGCATTTTCATTAATCGAAATATCAAAGAATTCCTGCGAGTTTTCGTAGTTGGTTTGCTCGATTATTTTATAGAAATCTGGGGCTTTCTTTTCGTAAAGATTCCAAGAATTATATTTCGGAATTTCCAGGATTTCCAGGAAAACAGGATTCACATAAAAAACTTCCCAATCCTCATTTTTCTTTGACAAAATCATCAATCCGATTTCCAATTGATTCAGGATTTCCTCGTACAAAAGTTTATAAGAAGATAGAGAAAGATGTTCTTCCTTACTTTGATAATACAATTTCACAGCATTATCGACCAAACTGTTTTCCTCAGTTTTCGGAAATAATGAAAAATCTTTTTTCTGAATCGCCAAAAGCAGTTTTTCCGTTTTCTGAATGTAAGACAAAGCCGAAGTCTGCGCCAAAACAACACAAACCAAACTTACCAATGAAAACAAAATACAATTAATCCATTTGTTTTGAGAATAAAAATCAAACGCAAAAATCCCACTGACCATCGCCAGCAAGATAAAGATCAACCAAACTATTTTAGTTTTATTCATTATGAAAAAGGCTTCGACAGGCTCCGCCTGACATCGCTTAAAATTAAACATTTAGTATTAGAATTGTCACACTGAGATTGTCGAAGTGTCTTTAATATTAGCCAATGTAAAAATCCATTAACCAAAAACCATCAACTAACAACCAAATTACAATTCAAACTTCTCCATTCTTCTATACAGCGCCGCTCTCGATAATCCCAAATCTTCCGCTGCCAAAGAAATATTTCCTCGATGTTTTTTCAAAGCTTTTTTAATCAGGATTTCTTCCATTTCTTCGATGTTGAGACTTTTGACATTGTCATGCTGAGGTTCTCGAAGCATCGAGTCTTCATCTTGAGGCATCAGCAATTTAAGATTTTTTTCGCCAGAAAGAATCACGCTTCTTTCAATACAATGGTCGAGTTCTCGGATATTTCCTGCCCAAGAATACTGCGTTAATTCTGAAATTAAAGCTTCATTTAAAACCAAATCAGGTTTGTGATATTTTTGCTTGTACTTATCCAAAAAATAATCTGCCAAAGTCGGAATGTCTTCCAAGCGTTCTCTCAGACTTGGAATATTTAATTCAACCGTATTGATTCTGTAATACAAATCTTTTCGGAAACGATTTTCAGCAACGGCTTTTTTAAGATTTTCATTGGTTGCAAAAATGAATCTCACATCCAACATTCGCTCTTTGCTTTCTCCGATTCTCGACAGTTTTCTGTTTTGAATCAAACTTAACAATTTAGTTTGGAGATGAAGTGGAAGATTCCCAATTTCGTCCAGGAAAACCGTTCCGTTTTCGGCATTTTCGATTTTTCCGGCGTAATCCTGATGCGCATCCGTAAACGCACCTTTTTTATAACCGAATAATTCAGATTCAAAAAGATTTTCAGAAAGACTTCCCAAATCAATATGAACAAAAGGCTGATTCTTCCTTTCCGACAATTCGTGAATGTGCTCTGCCAAAATATATTTTCCGGTTCCGTTTTCTCCCAAAAGCAAAACATTGGCGTCGGTTGCAGAAACTCTTTCAATCTGATCCATCACTTCCTGCATTGCCGGAGATTGGGTTTCCAACTGATATTGATTGGTTTTGATGTTAATATTTTCCCACTGATTTAGCTTTTTGTTTTTTCGGGAAACATCGACGGCGAGATTCACGGAAGCGTATAATTTTTCGTTATTCCAGGGTTTTAGAATAAAATCGGAAGCACCGTTTTTCAAAGCTTCAACCGCTAATTCCACTTCACCATAAGCGGTCATCAGAATAATCGGAAGCTGAGGTTCAAGCGTTTTGATTTCCTGCATCCAATACAATCCATCTTGTCCGTTTTCAAAACCTTTCCGGAAATTCATATCGAGAAGAACCGTGTCAACTTGCTGTTCCGATAAAAATTTCAGAATATTTTTTGGCTGACTGAGACAGCTTACTTCCGTAAAGAATTTTTTGAGCCAGACTCTTGCCGAAAACAAAATGTCCTCGTCATCATCCACAATTAAAATATGAGCTTCTTTTTTTCGCATTAGGAGATAAAATCTAAATAGTTATTTTGATTGATTAATGTAAACTCTGCTTCTGAATAAGCCTTCGCAAAAGCTCCCGGTATTTTGGCTTTGTCGGATTTCCATTTGGTTTCCCATGCGCTTATTTTCTGATAATTATCAATCTCCAGCAAGTCGATTTCCTGTCCGTCGTAAGTTCTCCAGAAATGGTATTGTGGGTAATACAAATTAGATGAATTAAACTTTATTCTTTCCGAAATAAAATATTGTTCCCACAATTGTCCTACATCGTTTCTCTGAGATAAAATATTAAAATTATTAATCAGTGCATTTCGGATTCCGTTATCATAAAAATACCATTTTTTGCTTTTCGTAATTTCTTTTCTGAGATTTTTGCTGAAACCACTTATCGGGAAAATAATATAAACTTTTGACAAAAGATCCAAATAGCGATCTACAGTTGCTTTATTGATTTGCAATGCGTTGCCAAGTTCCGTTGTGCTCACCAGATTGCCACATTGGAAAGCTAACAGTTGTAATAATTTGTACAAAATATCAGATCCTAAAACATTCTCGTACATTAGAATATCTTTCAGGAGATAATTTTCTACCAATTGTTTCAGGTAATTTTGCTTCTCTTCCAAAGTTTCGAGGTGCCAAAGTTCCGGGTAGCTTCCATAGATTATTCTCTCTTCCAGATTGTTTTTGGTATCCAGAAGATTTTCGATTTCGGAAAGTTCTTTCTGCGCAATCGGGAACATTTGAAAGTCTATATTTCTACCAACCAAAGGTTGCCCGGAAGAGTTCTGAAGATCAAAACTACTGCTTCCGGTTACAATAATGTTTAAGGGTTCTATGTTGTCAATCATCAGTTTTAGAATGTTTCCTATTTCTGGAATAACTTGAGCTTCGTCTATCATCAAAATTGTTTTCTGACCAATGATTTTTTGATAGTTTTTTATGGTTCGGGTTTTCAGAAGTTCTTGTACATGCATATCTTCACCTTGCAAAATGATTGCATTATCAGAATTTTGAGTAAAAAAATCTTTTAGCAAAGTAGATTTTCCGGTTCTTCTTGTTCCGAAAATCCTTATAACTTTTTGTTTATTAATATTTTGCTCTATTATTTTTTTTAAATACCGAGGAACATTCATCTTAAATAATTTAGTGCAAGATAATGAAATAATTTATTAAAACAACCTAATTAATATTAATTGAGTTATTTAAATAGCCTAATTAATATTAATTAAGTCGTTTAAATAACCTAATTAACAATTTTAGTAATTTTCATAATTATGTTTTACAAAAATTATAACTGTTCATTTCCGCACAAAAGTGTCCGATAATGAACAGTTTTAAAATTAATAAATTGATGTTTAATCACATTTACAGAGCGTTACAAGATTATAAATTTGTGGCACTTGCATTGTGTAATTATCTGTAAGTAAAATAGTTATCTAAATATGGATACGAAAATAGTAAAAAAGAAATCGAAACTAAAATTTGTCTTAATCATCATTGCTTCCGCAGTTGCGGTTTCGATTTTTGGATGGTATTTCCTTAATCAGAAAAAAACTTATAATGTAAAATCGGAAGATATTACGATTGATGAAGTGACCAATGGAAAATTCGAAGATATGTTGATGGTAACTGCTCAGACGCAATCTCTTAATTCTTCTCTTGTAAATGTTTTGGAAGGTGGTGCTGTAAAAGAAATTTTTGCGGAAGATGGACAAATGTTAACGAAAGGACAACCCATCGCAAGGGTTTATAATCCAAATACGGAATTCAATTATCTGAATCAGGAAACGGGAATTATGCAACAAATCAGCCAGATGAGAAGCTCGCTTTTGGAATTGAAAAATCAGGAATTCAATCAGGATAAAGAATTGTTGCAGTCTCAAAATGATTATAATACGGCGTTGCAGACTTTTAATCTTCAAAAAAGATTGTATGATGCGGAAATCGGAAAGAAAACCGATTATGATATTGCACTTCAGAATTTGAATTATCAAAAAGACAGAAAACAAATCGTAGAAAAAGGAGCTTCCAACGAGAAACTTTCGAGAAATTCTCAATTTTCAGCCATCAATAATTCCATTAATCAAATGGAAAAAAGCTTGAATATCCTTCGTTCCAACAAAAATAATTTCCTGATTATGTCGCCTGCTTCTGGAAGATTATCATCGTTCAATATTTCTCTTGGACAGAATTTGACAAGTGGAGAAAGTATCGGAAAAATTGATTTGATGGGCGGTTACAAATTAGTCGCAAAAGTCGATGAATATTACATTAATAAATTAACAAACGGAATAAAAGGAACGCTCGATAATAATGGAAAAGAATATGAAGTCATCATCACAAAAATTCTTCCCGAAGTGAAAGACGGACAGTTTTCTGTGGAACTGAATTTCATTGATGCGAAAATTGAAAATCTCAAAATCGGGATGACTTTCGGGGTTAAACTGAAATTATCTGCGGACACGCAAAGTATGATGATCCCAAAAGGGAATTTCTACAAAGACACCAATGGAAAATGGATCTTTGTAGTGAAAAATAACAAAGCTGAAAAACGAAACATCAGTCTTGGAAGAGAAAATCCTCTTTATTATGAAGTAACTTCTGGACTGAAACAAGGCGAATCGGTCATTACTTCGGATTATTCTGAATTGAAGAAATATGAAATTTTAGATATTCAAAAGTAAAATCAAACAGAGAAAAACTATAATAAAATGCAAAAAATAATATTATTAATTATAATTACCATTACTGCGATATTCGTGAAAGGACAAAGGTCTTCAAAAGCAAGTGATAATATAGAGAGTAAAACGATTGCTCTGGAACATTTTGATAAGATAAATTCTGAAATGGTTTTCAGTGTAGAAATCAGAAAATCCAATGAAGAAAAAGCCGTGATTACAAGTAATTATATGCGTTTCGTAGAAGTGAATGTGAAAAATAATACGCTTCAAATCGGTTACAAAAAAAATCAACCGATGGAAAATGTGGATACCAAGATTGTCATTTATGCAAAAGATGTAAAGTCTGTAAATGCAGAAGTTGGTTCTGTTGTGAAAATCAAAGACCAATTTGATATTCAGAAGTTTTCTACAGAAAGTGGTGGGAAGATTTTTGGAGATTCTAATGCGAAAAGCATTGTTATCAATACAGAATCTGGCGGTTCTGTTCTTGGAACTGTAAATACTGAAAATCTCATACTGAATGCACAATCCGGAAGTTCAATTGATATTCAGGGGAAAATTGAAACGGCAAAAATCACTGCTCAGAGTGCATCAAGAATTAGTGCAACAAAAACCAATGTTTCTGTTGCGACTGTAACGGCGGAATCGGCTTCCTCAGTTAGTATAAGTGTGTCTAAAGAATTAACAGCTTCGGCAAGTTCAATGGCCAGAATCAGAT
>DLND01000015.1:18494-19053 GCA_002476905.1 Flavobacteriales bacterium UBA7519 | reverse complement strand
GTTCAATGGCCAGAATCAGATACAAAACTTTATCCGGAATCAAGTTTTCTGCTGACAGGGATTCTGGAGGAACAATAGATATGCTTTAATCCAACATAAATTATAATTTCAAAACTCAGATTTTAAATGACGACCTTAAAGATGATTTATAAAAACATATTGACTTTGACGATGTTTTTATTTGCTGTTAATCTGAAATCTCAATCAAAAGTTGATGTAGAATTCAATCCTAATATTGCGACCTATTCTATCGTTGAATATCTTGTTGCAAAAGATCAAGGAAGGCTTTTCTATATCGATGGAAAATCGGATATCAGCTATCTTCCGCTCGCTGATTTGGCGAATAGGGAAATGGAAAAGTATGATAATTCGAAAATCATCAAAGCGATGCAGGATTATCTGCAGGTTGCCGGCCAGCAACAGGATTTGACTTATCAGGTTTTACTGAAGCACAATATTTTTCCGGCAAAAGGTTATGCTTACCAGATTGAGGAAAATGATAATGCGAAGAAAGAAGCTGTGGAAAAATTCGCAGACCAATTGAGAGAATTTTACGTGG
>DLND01000015.1:8698-18424 GCA_002476905.1 Flavobacteriales bacterium UBA7519 | reverse complement strand
GAATTTTACGTCGAGAGAAAGCTAGGTGCATTCTTCAAATCCCAAAGTCATTTCATTGAAGGTGCGAAAAACGAAGTCAAAAAAAACATTCAGGCCGGCTATATGGCGGAGATGGAAAAATATTATGGACAGAAATTTCTGGCTTACCGATTTTACGTGAATCCATTTGATGTTTTGCCTTACAGCGAGGTATTCTGGCACGGCAACGGACCAATGTTCAAGTCTGATAAAGGACAAATTGCAAATATGATTAGTAGTGCTTATGTTCCGTTGAAAAAGAAAAATAATATCAAAGATTACACAGAATTTGGATTCAATCATCCAGAAACAACCAACTTTTTAATCACGCACGAGTTTGGACATTCATTCGTTAATCAATATTTAGGTCAATACGAATCGAAAATTAATGAAAGTAATAATCTGATGTCTGAAGCTCTTATCGGGAAAATGGACGGACAAGGTTATTCTTATTGGCCGTCTTGTGTGGGCGAACATATAGTAAGAACGGGAGAAATCAGAATTGCTTTGACTAACGGAAATACTCAATTGGCTGAAAAATTAAGAAAACAACACATCCTAGAAAATTCTTTTGTTCTCATTCCAGACTTCGAAAAGAAAATGGAAGAGTATGAAAACAATAGAAAAAAATATAAAACATTTAAAGATTTTGTTCCTGAGTTGTTAACTGTTTTAGACAAAACAAGTGTAGAAAAAGTAAGAGAAAAACTAGGTTTGCCTAATGAAAAATATCAGATTACTTTGACGCTTACTGTTCCTGAAAATAGCGGAGATGTTTATATCACAGGCAATCAATCGGCAATCGGTTCTTGGAACCCTCAGAAAATTAAACTCGATAAAACGAACGAAACAACCAGACAAATTACTTTCGATTCTTATCCTGATTTGAGATTCAAATTGACCAAAGGAAGTTGGGATACAGAAGGAATTATTGACGGAATCGAAGAAGGTAAAGATGTAGCCTTATCAATTGATAAAAATACGAGTCTGAATTACACCATTAAAAACTGGAAACAATAACTAAATAATCAATAAACTTAAAAAATTAATAAAATGATAAACATCACCAACCTTTCAAAAATCTATAAAACTGAAGATGTTCAAACTAACGCGCTTAACAATGTAAGCCTGCAAATCAAAGAAGGCGAATTTGTTGCAATAATGGGACCTTCAGGTTGTGGGAAATCAACTTTTCTTAATATTCTTGGACTTTTGGACAGCGCTTCTTCTGGTTCTTATCAGTTTGAATCCATTGAAACCATCGGAACTTCTGAAAAGAAAAAATCAGACATCCGAAAGAAAAATATCGGTTTTATTTTTCAGAATTTTAACCTGATTGATGAACTCACGGTTTATGAAAATATCGAGCTGCCTTTGATTTACAACGGCGTTTCTTCTTCGGAAAGAAAAAGAAGAGTGGAAGAAATTATGGAGAAAATCAACATTGCTCACAGGGCAAAACATTATCCGCAGCAGCTTTCCGGAGGACAACAACAGAGAGCAGCGGTTGCAAGAGCTTTGGTAACGAGACCAAAATTGATTCTTGCCGATGAGCCAACCGGAAATCTCGACAGCTCCAACGGAAATGAGGTAATGAATCTCCTTGCAGAACTTCACAGAGAAGGTTCTACAATTGCAATGGTAACGCACTCTTCCTATGATGCGGGCTACGCTTCCAGAATCGTAAATATGAAAGACGGCGAGATTTTCAGCGAGGAACATTCTTCCCAAAGAAAGGATGTTTTCGAAAAAGCAGACGCAAAAAACTTTGAGTAAAAGGCTGGAAGACGGAAGACGGAAGTCCGAAGTCGCAAAACCAAATAAACATTACCTTTTAATCTTCCGACTCCCGACTTCGGACTTCGGACAAAATCAACAATTATGCTTAACAACTGGCTCAAAATTGCCTTCATCAATTATAAAAAAAACTGGCTTTCTACCATCATTAATTTGTTTGGATTGACTATTGGATTAACAGGATTTATGCTTATCCTGATGCACTGGAATGATGAAGAATCTTTCGAAAAATGGAATCCAAAAAAGGAAAATATCTACGCTTTCCAAACTCATAACAAAGCAGAAAATACTTATGGAAATAATATTTCTGTTCCAATGGCGGAGCGCGCTGTGAAAGTGATTCCGGAGGTTAAGGATTTCGTTTTGTTCAATGGTTCCGGAATGGGTCGTAAAATGACTACGAAAAACAAAACGGTTTATCAGGGAGACGGGATGTCTGCTTCTGAAAGTTTTTTCAATTTTTTTCCATTCAAATTGGTTTCCGGAAGTTATAAAGATGCTTTGAAAGGCGATAAAGTGATTGCACTTTCCACAAAAGCAGCCAAAAATCTTTTTGGGAAGACGAACGTGGCCGGCGAAAATGTAAAATTTGATAACAAAGATTATGTTGTAACTGCGGTGTATGAATTGCCGACCGAAAATAGCCAGATAAAACCAGAATTTATCATCGCACCTTTTGAACAGATGAAAAATGATAAAGAACAATGGGGGAATTTCAATTACGGATGTTTCTTTTTGCTTAAACCTGGAACAGATGTGGAAGCTTTGCAACAGAAATTCTACGACAATATCTTTTTATTTAGAGCAAAAAGAGATGCGCAAGGTGCAGGTATAAGTCCGGTGAAATATTTGGAATTGTACGGACCAACAGGAAGTTTGTTTACACCGATTGATGAGATAAAACTGCACGCCAAAGCATCGTGGTTTGGAAATGGCGATTTTAAAACGATGATGATTTTGTTTACACTTTCAGTTTTGATTGTCATCCTTTCAGCCATTAATTTTATTAATCTGAAGACAGCGCAGGCGTCTCAGCGAGCTAAAGAAATAGGCGTAAGAAAAGCGATTGGAAGTACAAAATCCAATCTGGTTCTTCAGTTTTTGTTGGAAACATTTATCATTTGTTTTGCTTCATATGTTTTGGCGTTAGCTTTAACAGAATTGCTTTTGCCAAGCTTCAACAAGTTTTATGACAAAGAAATCGTGATGAATGACTGGCGTATTTACTATTATTCATTTGCTATGGTTTTGGCGGTTACGTTGATTTCGGGATTGATTCCGGCAACTTATCTCGCCAACTTCAAAGCTATTGAAACTTTGAAAGGAAATTTCGCCAGAAGCAAACACGGCGTTTGGTTAAGAAACGGAATTTTGACTTTACAACTCATCATTTCATCATTCTTCATCATTGGAGGTTTGATTGTCAATAATCAGGTGAAATATATGATGGACAAAGATCTTGGTTATAGTGGAAAGCAAGTTTTGTTAATTAATTTCAGTGAGAATGATGCAAAACCTTGGTTAAAATACGAACGTATCAAAAATGAGATGAGAAAAATCCAAGGTGTTGAGGCGGTTTCTTATGGAGAAGCAGTTCCTGGAAGTGGTAGATTCAGCAATTCCAATATGGATTATATGGACAAAAGTATTTTCGCTCAGCACGGTTCTATGGATTACAATTACCTTCAGTTTATGAATGTCAAATTGAAAAAAGGACGTTGGCTAGACCCGAATCTCGCATCTGACACTATCGCTAATGTTTTGGTCAATGAGGCTTTTGTGAACAAATTTGGATGGACAGATGACCAAGCTTTCAAGAACGAATTCCGTCCGGGATTTGACAATAAACCTTATCATATTGTAGGAATTGTAAAAGATTTTAATATCCTGAATCCCAGAAAAGCTGTGGAACCTATCGTGTTTTTCCATTACAGGGAAACAGAATGGAAACGATACGATGTTTATAATATTCAGTTGAAATTAAAAGCAGATGATATTGACGGGACTCTGAAAAGAATCAAAACCTATTGGCAGAATAATGTAGAGCCGGGTTATCCTTTTGATTCTTATTTTATAGATAAAAAATTCGCTGAAAGTTTTGTGAAATATCAGAAACAACAAACTCTTTTCACAATCTTGAATGCAATGGTTTTGATGGTTGCATTGCTCGGACTATTCGCTTTATCATCATTGATGATTGAGCAGAAACTGAAAGATGTCGCCATCAGAAAAACTTTAGGCGCATCAGACGGAACTTTGATTGTTGGATTAACGAAACAATTCCTTTGGATTACGTTGATTGCTGTTTTAATCAGTATCCCCATCAGTTATTATTTGATGAACGAATGGCTGAAAGATTTCGCTTACCGAATTGATATGCCGGTTTTTCCGTTCATTCTTAGTTTGATTTTATTATTGATTTTGACATTCGCTGTGGTAAGCATCAAAGCGTATCAAGCCACAAAAGTGAATCTTGTGAAATATTTGAAATACGAATAATGCTGGAAGCTGGGTGCTGGAAGATTTTGATATTACGTTTTAAATAATTCCCGAATTACAAATCCTCCATCTTCCTGCATCCATCTTCCGACAAAAAAAATAAAACTATGCTAAAAAACTGGCTCAAAATAGCATTCATCAATTACCGAAAAAATTGGCTTTCTACAATCATCAATATTTTGGGATTAAGTGTTGGCTTGTGTGTTTTCTTATTGATATTCATCCATTGGCAGGACGAAAAATCGTATGAAGAATGGATTCCTAATAAAGAAAATATCTATATGGTGGAATTTCAGGTAGATAAATCTGCTTATAATCCTGTGGTGAATTATCCATTTTTAATTCATTCAAAAATTAATTTTCCTGAGATCGAAAATTATTCCATTGTAAACAATTGGCCGGAACTTAAACAAAAATTGATAGCTGATGGTAAATCTACATTTACACAACCGATTTTTGTGAGTGAAGATTTTTTCAAAGTTTTCCAATATGAAAAGCTGGCGGGCTCATACAAGAATATATTTGCAGATGATTCTTCTATTGCTATTTCTGAAGATGTTGCCAAACAACTTTTTGGAGATGATTATTTAAATGCGATCGGGAAAACAATCATATCGGATAGTGATAATGAAAAATTTGTCCTCCAGGCTATTTACAAACTGCCATCTGAAGATGAAAAATCGGTTTTCCGCCCCGGATTTTTGATTCGTCAACCTTTCCTGAATGGTAATAAGGAACAATGGACTAATTACAGCTACATCGGTTTCTTCAAACTAAAACCCGGAACAGATGTACAGCAATTGGAAAAAAAATTATCCGACCTGCAATTTTCTCAGGAAAAAATCAGTGCTAAAAAATATGGCTGGGATATTGGCTTCGAAACCAAAGCTTTGCTTACAAATGTCAAAAACATAAAACTTGATGCAAAATCCAGCGGAATAGATAAGGGTGATAAGAAGTCTTTACAAATACTGATGTCCTTGTCGTCTCTGCTTCTGATTTTGTCCTGCATCAATCTGATCAATCTGAAAACAGCACAGGCCTCACAGCGTGCAAAAGAGGTTGGCGTAAGGAAAGTCATCGGAAGTACAAAATCGAAACTGATATTACAGTTTTTACTGGAGACTTTTATGATTTGCCTGGTTGCTTATATTTTGGCTTTTGCCATTGTTGAGCTTACGCTTCCTTTTTACAACAAATTTCTTGGAAAATCTATTAAGCTGAATGATTACAGGATTTTTGCAGGTTCAGGAATTATTTTGATTTTGATAGCATTTTTATCAGGAATTATTCCGTCGCTTTATCTTTCCAATTTTAAACCGATAAATACGCTGAAGGGAAATTTTTCGAGAAGCAAACATGGGATTTGGCTCCGCAACTCTATTCTGGGATTACAATTGATGATTTCTTCATTTTTCATTATTTGCTCATTGATTATCAATACTCAGGTTAATTATATGATGAAGAAAGATTTGGGTTTTCAGGGCGATCAGGTTTATCAGATTACTTTCAATAAGACCAATTATGTAGATAACCATTTCAATTCCAGAAAATACGAGCTGCAAAAATCAAAGATTAAATCCTTCCCTGGCGTGATAGACATTACAGCATCTGCCCAAACAATGGGTAATGGTGTCAATAGTACTTCGGGAGCAAGGTATGTAAAAGACTCCACAAAAAGTACAGGTGCAGGGGTTGGCGCTATTGATTTCAATTATTTCGACTTCTACAAAATAAAATTTGTTGCCGGCAGGGATATTAATCCGAAATTGACTTCAGACACGGCCAAAGCTATTGTTGTAAATGAAGCACTTGTCAAAAGTTTTGGCTGGAATAGCAAAGAAGCATTGGGGAAAGAACTGTCCAGCGGGATGGATGATAAGCACAAAAGATTGGAGATCATTGGTGTTGTAAAAGACTTTTATTATGGCGGAGTCAATGACAAAGTTCAGCCGGTGATTTTCTTTAATTATCACAGAAATTGGGCAAGAAATCAAATGACCAATCTGCAGATCAAACTATCAGGAGAAAATATTGATGAAAATCTTGAAAGAATCAAAGAATATTGGGAAAAGCAAGTAGAACCGGGCTATCCTTTCAATGGTAATTTTGTGAACAAGCAATTTGCAAAGACTTTTGAGAAATTCCAGAAACAGCAAACACTTTTCACAACTTTAAATATTGTGGTTTTGGTCATTGCATTGTTAGGATTATTCGCTTTGTCATCATTATTAATTGAACAAAAACTAAAAGACGTTGCCATCAAAAAAACTTTAGGCGCAGACGAAAAAACCATTGTCTGGGATTTAACCAAAAGGTTTTTATTGATTTGCGTAATTGCGGTTTTCATCAGTATTCCATTTGGATATTATGCGATGAACGAATGGCTGAAAGACTTCGCTTACAGAATCGATATGCCGATTTATCCTTACGTTTTGAGTTTGTTTTTATTATTGATTTTAACATTCTTAGTCGTGAGTTTCAAAGCTTACCGAGCAACCAAAATCAACCTTGTTAAATATCTGAAATACGAATAACGAATCCGAAGGATTCAATATTAAATGTTCAATAATGAAAAAATTACTCTTCATATTATTAATCAATTTTCTTCCTGCTCAACAGAGTTGGACTTTGAAACAATGTCTGGATTATGCTTCTGCCAATCATCCGCTAGTAAAGCAATCTGCGGTTAATATTCAGAAAAATGACAGACAAATTTCGGCTTCCAAAGGAATGTTGTTGCCGTCTATTGATGCTGGAATCAATCACAATTATAATTTTGGAAATGGTATCAATCAGCAAAATAATCAGCGTGAAGCAATCAATACACAAACTGATAATCTCTATGCACAAGCCAATTGGGAGTTGATGAACTGGAGAAATTATCTCAATATTTCGTTGTCGAAAATCGATAAGGAAAGTTCGATTTTCAAAATGAAACAGGCTCAGAATGAAGTCAAACTGAATGTCATCACAATGTTTTTCACTTATCAGAATAGCAAAAGCTGGTTGGAAGTTTTGGAAACACAACTTTCGGGAATCGAAGACCAAATCAAACGCACAGAAAAAGAAGTAGAAATTGGGAATCGTCCAAAAAGTGATATTTATGACATCAAAGCTAACCTCGGAACAATGCAGGAACAGTGGGTTTCCGCAAAGAATTCCAGAGACCTTTCCAAAATTAATCTTCTGAATGCGCTGGCTATTACAAAAGACACTTTGGATTTTACAATGACCGAGGAAAATTTGGCGAGCTCAAATTTCAATGATGCTAATTTCATCCAAAATCTTTTGGAGAAAAATCCCGCTTATCAAACGACTTTGGCAGAAATCAAAGCTCAGCAAAAAAATGTTGAGCTTGCAAAATCGACTTATCTGCCTACCTTGAACGGTTCTTACACTTGGTCAAGTTTTTACAACAAGATTTTAGGCGAATCTGCGACTGCTAATTTCTCAGACCAAATCAAAACTAACAAAAACCAACAGTTAGGATTCGGTCTCAATATTCCGATTTTCAACAAACTACAGGTGAAAAACAACGTTGAAATTGCTAAACTGAATGTCATCAATTCCAATTACGACAAAGATATTGTGATTAATAATTTGACTCAAAGCATCAATTCTATCAAAGCACAATTCCTGAATGCCCAAGAAAAGTACAATCTTTTGGAAGCCAATTTCGAAAACCAAAAATTATCATTCCAAAAATCCGAAGAAAAATACAAAGAAGGGTTAATGGACGCTTATACCTTTTTTGTCGTTAGAAATGGTTGGTTACAAGCAAATTATAACCTAATCAACAGCAAAAACGACGTTGTCCAGCAAACCGAATTACTCAAAGTTTTTGAAGCTGGATTTTAAAAAAAGCAATTGTCAGTCTGAGCGGAGTCGAAGACTTTCATCAAAAAAGTCTTATATTATTTTCTTACGAATCCTTATAGAGTTTAAAAGCTCGGAAGGATTTTTTTTATTTAGTTTAGTCAAACCACTTTGTCAAACTTATTTTTTATAATTTTTGTTTCTCTTTGCTGAGTTTTACGCCTTTGCGAACCTTCAAATTATTTCCAATAATGACAAAAAAACTTTGCGCTCTTTGCGTTGTATTAGAATTATTAATTAACTTATTTTCAAAAAAACAACTTTTCTGATTTTAAATTTTTCCGCAACTTTGCTCCCCTTTCTAAAGTGAAAAATCAATGAAACTTTGTATTGCCGAAAAACCAAGCGTTGCCCGTGATATAGCCAAAGTTTTGGGCGCTAGAACTCCCAAAAGCGGTTATATGGAGGGAAATGGCTATTGCGTGACTTGGACTTTTGGTCATCTCTGTACTTTGAAAGAACCGCACGATTACGCCGAGCATTACAAATCCTGGGATTTAATTTTTTTACCGATTATTCCAAAAAACTTCGGAATCAAACTGATTGATAATAATGGTGTAGAGAAACAATTTCAAACCATAGAAAAACTGGTTCAGGAATGCGATGAGGTCATTAACTGTGGTGATGCTGGGCAAGAAGGTGAACTCATTCAACGTTGGGTTTTGCAGAAAGCAAAATGTGACAAACCGATGAAACGTTTATGGATTTCGTCCTTGACAGAAGATTCAATCAAAGAAGGTTTTGAGAATCTGAAACCGGCTGATGATTACAAAAATCTTTATTTGGCAGGCAATGCAAGAGCCATCGGTGATTGGCTTTTAGGAATCAATGCAACACGATTATTCACAAAGAGATTTGGTGGAAACAAAGGTGTTTTGTCAATCGGGCGAGTTCAGACGCCAACTTTGGCGATGCTCGTTCAGCGTCAGAAAGAAATTGATGCTTTTACACAGGAAGAATATTGGGAACTTAAAACCAAATATCGGGATGTGCTTTTCAGTGCGTCAATTGACCGATTAAAAACCTTAGAAAAAGCCGAAAAAGGTCTGGAATATCTCAAACAAAATCAATTTGAGATTGTTTCTTTTGAAATCAAAGAAGGAAAAGAAAAAAATCCGAGATTGTTCGATTTAACAGGACTTCAGGTGGAAGCGAATAAAAAATATGGTTACTCTGCCGAGAAAACGTTGAGTTACATACAAAGTCTTTACGAGAAAAAATATACAACTTACCCAAGAGTTGACACCACTTATTTATCTGAAAATCTTTATCCGAAAATTGCTGGAATATTAAGAAGTATGACTATTTATTCTGAGTTTACAGCGACGTTGTTGACTCAGCCAATTCCGAAAACAAAAGCGGTTTTTGATGATACTAAGGTGACCGACCACCACGCAATTATTCCAACAGAAATTCCACCTTCATCCAATCTTAGCAGAGAAGAGAAGTTGGTTTACGATTTGGTAGCAAGACGCTTCATTGCTGTTTTTTATCCTGAATGTAAAATTTCAAATACCTTGGTGGAAGGTCAGG
>DLND01000015.1:614-8563 GCA_002476905.1 Flavobacteriales bacterium UBA7519 | reverse complement strand
GGGAAGGTCAGGTTGGAACTATTCCTTTCAAAGCTTCCGGAAAACAAATTTTGGAACCAGGTTGGAGAATCATTTATGCCAAAGACAAAAAAGAGGAGAAGGACGAAAAGGATAAAGACGAGGAACAAAGTATTCCAGAATTTGTTGCTGGAGAGAAAGGAGACCACGAACCTTTGATTCATCAAGGAAAAACTTCGCCTCCAAAACCTTATACAGAAGCGACTTTGCTAAGAGCAATGGAAACAGCAGGAAAACAAGTGGAAGATGAAGAATTGCGCGAAATGCTAAAGAATAACGGTATCGGAAGACCTTCTACAAGAGCGAATATCATCGAAACGCTTTTCAAACGAAAATACATCGAGAAGAAACGTAAAAATCTTATCGCCACGCAAACCGGAATCGAACTGATTGATACAATAGAAGACGAACTTCTTAAAAGTCCTGAACTAACAGGAGAATGGGAATCGAAACTTAGAAAAATCGAAAAAGGTGAGTACGAAGCGAATCAATTCAAAGAAGAATTGATAGAAATGGTTACCGATTTGACCCAAAAAGTCATCAGCGGAAAAGGGAAAGTTATCATTCAGGAAGAAAAAAAAGAAGCTCCAAAAGAAAAGAAGCCAAGAGTAAAAACCGAAATTATATGGGAAGAAACTCAATGTCCAAAATGTAAATCGAACAATATGATGAAAGGCAAAACTGCCGTTGGATGTTCCGATTATAAAGGTTGTGGTTTCAAAGTTCCATTTGAAATATTTGGGAAAAAGTTATCAGAAAAACAATTGCAGGATTTGATTCTGAAAAGCAAAACTTCCAAACTGAAAGGTTTCATAGGCGAACAAGAAGAAGGAGTTTTAATCCTTAATGATGATTTTTCGATTAGCATAAAATAAAATTTACATCAATAGAAATGGGCTTTAGCCCATTAATAGGATATAAATGAAAAAGGCTTTAGCCAAAAATTATTATAAATTTTGGCTAAAGCCTCGAACTATTTTTCAAATTACATCGGGCTAAAGCCCGACGCAATTGATATTATTTCACAACAATCGCTTTTTTCAAACCACTATCGATTTTATAATCTCTCGAATTGTTGATTTTCACATTTTCAAAAACGATATTCTGTGCATTTTTGCCCACAATTCCTTTCTTACTCATGATATTCACGTTTTTAAAGAAAAGATTCTCAATCAATTTATCAGGCAAGCCTACAAAACTAAAAGCCGTTTCAGACGAAGAACAATTCACATTACTCACATAAAAATCGTGAAAATAAGGCACTTTTTCGCCCGTATGTTGTGCCGCTTCGCTTTCTTTCGTGCTTCCGACTGGCGCATCAGCATAGAACGTATCAAATAAAACTGCTTCTTTGATGATGTTTTTCATTTCGATATTATCGATGTAGATTTGGCTCACATCGCCACCTCTTCCCGAGTTGCTTTTCACACGGATTCCGATATCCGTTCCGTCAAAAGTGCAGTTGGACACAAAAATATTTTTCATTCCGCCATCCGTATTACTTCCAATTACGAAACCGCCGTGACCTTCATTCACAGTACATTCTGCGATGATGACGTTTTGTAAAAGTGCTTCTCCATTTTTCGGTGTTCCGCTGGATTTCATACAGATTCCGTCGTCGCCTGCGTTCACTTTTGTGTTGTAAATAATCACGTTTTTAGACGCGCTGATATCGATTCCGTCTCCATTTTGAGCCCATTTCGGATTATAAACCGTGGTGTTTCTAATCACAAGATTCGTGATTTGTTTTGGATTGATGACAAATTTCGGCGAGTTTCGAAATGTTGGTCCATCAATCAAAAGATTAGTCACTTTCGAAAGTGTAAACATCATTGGTCTGAGATAATGGTGAAGCTGCTCGTACATATCAAGCGTTGCATTTGGCATTTTCGTAATTACTTTTGCCAGTTCTTCGCCACGTTTTGCGGATTCGCTTGGATACCATATTTTTCCATCATCACTTAGGACGCTTCCTTGTTTTGAAATCAATTCTTTCCATTGTGTATCTGTTGTTTTGAATTTCTTCACAGGTCGCCACGCTTCTCCGGCACCGTCAAAAATTCCTTTTCCGGTAAACGAAACGTCCTTCAGATTATTTCCCCAGATTGGTGGAGTTACTTCAAATTTTCCAGACGAAGTTTCTCTCATTGGAAATTGCTTGATATCGCTACTGAATTGTACAATCGCTCCTTCTTCAACGTGAAAATCGATTTTACTTTTTAGTTCGATTGGGCCAGTTAACCAAGTTCCGGCTGGGACAATCAATCTTCCGCCACCGTTTGCGGCGATGGTAGTAATTGCTTTTTCAAATGCTTTTGTATTCAATGTTTTTCCATCGGCCACGCCACCAAAATCCTTGAAATTATAATCTTTTTGTGGGATTGTCGGTAAAACCATTTGTCCAAATTTGAATGGCGCTTTGTCAATGTAGTACTGGATATCATTTTTCTGTGCAGAAAACATTGTTACTAAAGAAAAAGTAAATCCTATGAGTAAGTTTTTCATTGTTTGTATTGTAATTTATATTTAAAAGTTAATAACAAAACCTCTACTGAAAATCATTTATCATTAATAATTCATCATTTATAATTATTTGGGCAGCTATTTCCGCCCTCCGTTCCCGCTTTTTTCTACCATTGCGAAAGAACGAAAGCCATCGGCAGAGCTTTTCAACCATCGCAATGACAGAAAAAGAGCTCCACTCAGGTCGGGCTGCGATTGATTGGTAGTTTAAATTTAAAAGTCTTCGATTCCGCTCAGACTGGCAAAGTATAAATAAAACAATTGATATTCGCATTGTCACACTGAGCGGAGTCGAAGTGTTTTCCATAATAAAATGCAACTGCTTGCAGGTAAAATTAAACAAAATATTGATTTGCGCAATCGATTGCATAAAATAAAAAGTTCAAATTAACAAAAGCTATTATTAATAGGCATAAAACTACGAAACACGTAGCGCTTTTTCTGATATTTTTCTTAATTATTGATTCAAATTTCTTTAATTTGCAATGCTAAAAATAATTTCAACAATGATTATTCAACCGAGAACAAGAGGATTTATTTGTTTGACAGCACATCCAGACGGAGCGCATCAGGCTGTAAAAAACCAGATAGAATATATAAAGTCGAAAGGCGAAATCAAAAACGGCCCGAAGAAAGTTTTGGTAATTGGTGCTTCCACCGGCTTTGGTTTATCTTCCAGAATTGCTGCAGCTTTCGGCTCAGGCGCATCTACAGTTGGTGTTTTCTTCGAAAAACCGGCTTCAGAAGGTAAAATGGGAACAGCAGGTTGGTACAATTCTGCAGCTTTTGAAAAAGAGGCACACGCAGCAGGACTTTATGCAAAAAGTATCAACGGCGATGCGTTTTCTGACGAAGTGAAAAAAGAAACAATTGAGTTGATTAAAAAAGACCTTGGTCAGGTTGATTTGGTGGTTTACAGCTTGGCTTCTCCAAGAAGAACACATCCAAAAACTGGTGTTGCTTATGCATCCGTTCTTAAACCAATTGGTCAGCCATTTACTAATAAAACAGTTGATTTTCATACAGGTGTAGTTTCTGATATCACCATTAATCCGGTTGAAAACGACGAAGATATTTCCAACACAATTGCTGTAATGGGCGGTGAAGACTGGAAATTCTGGATAGAAGATTTAAAGGCTGCCGGAGTTTTGGCAGAAGGTGTTCAAACTGTTGCTTATTCTTACATCGGCCCTGAATTGACTTTCCCAATCTACAGAAACGGAACAATCGGACAGGCTAAAAATGATTTGGAAGCAACAGTTCCGGTTTTGAATGATTTACTAAAAGACCTAAACGGAAAATCTTATGTTTCTGTGAACAAAGCTTTGGTAACGCAGTCTAGTTCAGCGATTCCTGTAGTTCCATTATATATTTCTTTACTTTACAAAGTGATGAAAGCAAAAGGAACGCACGAAGGAACAATTGAACAGATGCAGAGATTGTTTGCTGACAGATTATATACTGAGAATGGAGAGGTTGCATTAGATTCAGAAGGTAGAATCAGAATTGATGACTGGGAAATGGCAGAAGATGTACAAGCAGAAGTGGCGAAGCTTTGGGAACAAACTTCTACTGAAAACCTTTCCGAAATCAGTGATATAGAAGGTTACAGAAAAGAGTTCTTCAACCTTTTCGGATTCCAATTTGACGAAATCGATTATGAGAAAGATGCGAATGAGAACGTACAAGTTCCAAGTATCGAAGCTTAGATTTTAGACTCGGAGATAATAGACTGATAGATCATAGTTTTTCTTCAGTCATTAATAAAAAATGAAAAAGGCTACTCAAAAGGTAGCCGTTTTTTTATTGTTGAGATTGAGATTTTATCTCTTTTTGTTTAGCGTCGTATTCGTGGAGCAGGTTATGCTCGGGAGTTTGCTCGATAGCGTGCATTATTTTGTCCAGAATCTCCGTTGCGGACTCATTGTCATAATCAATATCCAAAGCTGGTTTAAACTCCATAGTTGGTTTCACGCCAGTTACTTTGATTTTTAGTCCTTTTTTATCAAAAGCTCTACGGAACCCATTGATTTTAATTGGAATTACAATTGGTCTTTGGTTCTTAATCAATTTCGCAGTTCCTTTTCTACCTTGTGCAAAAGCTGAGGTCGTTCCTTGAGGAAATGTAATGACCCAGCCGTTATCCAAGGCTTTCATAATGTTTTCAACTTCGGTAAGGTCTACCATCCTGTTCACATTTTGACCTTCAGCTCTCCAAGTTCTTTTGACTGTAACTGCGCCGGCAATCTTGAAAATTCTTGCCAGGATTCCTTTGTTCATTGTTTCTTCTGCTGCTACATAATAAAAATCTACTTTCGGATTCAGCAGATAAACAGGGTTTTTAATCGTATTATGGTAGCCGTTATTCACCGCACAAAACGCATGATACATCGCGGCAACATCAGCAAAATAAGTCTGGTGATTAGACACGAAAAGAACATTGGTGTCCGGCAAATCGGTAAGATTTTCTGTTCCGGTAATCTTCAGTTTATTAAAACCATTGAATCTCCTATAGGAAACAATTCCCAGAATGAAAATAATTATCCTTTTCAGAATATAGATATTTCCAAAAGAATCGGTGAAAATATTTTTTTTTGCCATTGATATTTAATTATAACTTCTAAGGTCAGAAATTACTGCAAAATTAAACATTTTTTAACAAGTTGCTGAATTCACTCAGAATCATTGAAGTAGCTCCCCAAATGATATATCCATTGAAATCAATTACAGGCACTTCATAACCTTTCGTAGACGGTAAAGCCATTATTTTTGGCTGGTCGGGAAGACTAAGTAAAGATGAAATCGGGAATTCAATCAGTTCTACAGCTTCGGTTTCCTGTAAAAAGAATTCTGGATTTTTCTTTGTATAAGAAACAAACGAATGAACATAAAAATTACTCGGCGGAATGTAAATCGGAGACATTTCGCGGATAATCCTCACATAATGTTCATCAATTCCTAGTTCTTCCGAAGTTTCCCGTTTGGCCGTATAAGCAAAATCTGGGTCTTCTTTTTCTCTTTTTCCTCCAGGCAAAGAGATTTGTCCACTGTGTCTGTCGTTTTCATTCACGCTTCTCACTATCAAAGGAAAATGCCATTCATTATTCTTAAGATAGAGTAGAACGTTCACAGCAGCAAACTTCGGATTCTTAGTTAGAATATCCTCATAACTGAAAACAGGACGATAGGGCGGAGAATAAATTTTGTGTGCATTTTCGCCCAACAATTCCGCTTTTTTGATATCTCTGAGTAAATCTTTTCCAAAAATCTGCATATCTCAAATATAAGAAAATTGAGACATTACTGCAAAGGCAAAATTTTTCTAATGTTTTGTGCAAAAAGAAGTCGCAAGATTGGCTTTGCGACTTTTATAATACCTGTGGTTATAATTGCTTCTTTACGATAGAAAAAATTACAAATTAATTCCGCGACCCGCATAAAAATCTAAAACCTTGATGCTGAACAGATAATTATATTTGGCCTGCGCCACAGAACCTTGGGCATTCGCATAATTATTTCTGGCCATTGTTACATCATATATTGTAGAACGTCCGGCTTCATAACTTTTCTCAGCAAAATCCAACGCCAGTTTGGTGCTTTTTTCCGCCTCTACCGCAGCCGTGTAAACCTCAAAGTTAGAATCTGCATTGAATTGCGCTTGCTGGATGTCCTGTTTTAACTGGAACTTTTGCTGTTCAAGATTATTTTTAGCTATCGTTTCATTGATTTTTGTCTGCTCCACTTGTAGCTTTGTTATTCCTTTATTGAAAATCGGTATGTTGGCAGATAAACTTAACTGTTGCCCGAAGTTGTCACTATATTGTTGGAAAAAATTTCTCTCCGTAATCGGTGTCAATGCGCCGGTTACAGGATCTTGCTGATACCCGAGCGTATTTTTATTCAAAAGATTATTGTAAAAACTTCCAATTGCTGCATTGGCAGTTATGGTTGGATAAAAGTTGGTCTTCACCACTTCGGTTTGTGCTTCCGCGGCTTTGATTCGGATTTCGGCAGCTTTTACAACAGGATGAGAAGTGTAGGCCATATTCAGAACTTCTTCTACAGATTCTGATTGTGGTGCTAACTTGTCAGGGACAGGAATATCAACCACGTCAAAGGTTTTGTAATCCTGCAGTTGAAGGAGCTGAGCCATCGCAAACAAAGCTTTATCTACATTAATTTGAGCGGTTTTTACATTCTGTTTTTCTCTTGCCAAGGATGCTGTCGCTTCTGCCAAAACCGTCTGCGCAGTAGTTCCTACTTCCGTGGTGATTTTAGCACGGTCATAAAGTTTTTGTGCAGTGTCCATTGCACTTTCAGAGATTTTTTTGATTTCTCTGTTCAGCATCACATTTAGGTATTGCTGGGCAATTTGCAGTGCAATATTATTTTTGATGGTCTCAACATCTTGCAAGCTTGCTTCTACATCGAAACCTGTTTTCCTGATACTTTTTTCCAATCTTCCATTGTTGTACACCAGCATGCTGGCGCCCAAATTAGCACCATTGTAGTAGCTGTCATTCCGGATGCTGCTGGTTCCAACGAGGGTCTGACCAAAATTCGCATTGTTGCTGATCGTTCCGGAAACTGAAGGCAAGTATTCCTTTTTTGCCATTTCCAGGTTTTTCGTCTGCACATCTTTGTTGTACATCTGGACCTGAACCTGAAGATTATTTTTGATAGCATAATCCACACATTCTTGGATGGTCCATTTTTTCTGGGAAAACCCAAAAACTCCGACTGACAAAAGCGAAATGCAAAATACTTTTCTGAACATATAGGAAAATTATATACAATAAGACATCATAATTAAAAAAATGTTACGCCTTCAGTTAATTTTTTTTAAAAAATTTTGATGCAAGACAAAAAGTGAAAATTTTTTTTATATCGCTGTAACAATTCTAGATACGGATTTACTTATAAAGTAAAATCCAGGCAATGTCAATTCTGAAAATCGAAGACCTCAACAAATCTTATGATACGGGAAAAAGCAAGCTACACGTGCTGAAAGGCATCAACCTGAATATTGAGCAGGGCGAGTTTGTTTCCATTATGGGAAGTTCCGGTTCCGGAAAATCAACATTGCTGAATATTATCGGGATTCTGGACGAAGCAGATTCCGGTATTTATGAACTGGACGGTTTTCCCATAAAACACCTCACAGAAGTAAAAGCCGCCGAATACAGAAGCCGTTTTCTTGGGTTTATTTTTCAGTCTTTCAATTTGATTAATTATAAAACAGCTCTGGAAAATGTGGCACTACCTTTATATTATCAAAATGTTTCCAGAAAAGAGAGAACGAAGAAAGCAGAGGAATACTTGGAAAAAGTAGGATTGAGACAATGGGCAGAACATCTTCCAAGTGAACTTTCCGGAGGACAAAAACAAAGAATTGCCATTGCAAGAGC
>DLND01000015.1:0-487 GCA_002476905.1 Flavobacteriales bacterium UBA7519 | reverse complement strand
AAGAATTGCCATTGCAAGAGCGCTGATCACAGATCCGAAATTGATTCTGGCAGATGAGCCAACCGGAGCTTTGGATTCTAAAACCACTCACGATATTATGAAGCTGCTGCAGGATATCAATAATGAGGGTAAAACCATTGTTGTCGTAACGCACGAACCGGATGTTGCCGCACAAACCAAAAGAAATGTTGTGTTGAAAGACGGCAGAATTGAAAGCGATGAGTTCATTAATCAGATTTTATTATAGCTGGATGCTGGAAGTCGGATAACCGAAGCGATAGAGTAGAAAATAGAAAATAAATTAAAAAGCTAAAAGCAGGCAACATCAATCATCCTGCATCACGCTTCCAACCAAAAACCAAAGAATGTTTGATTTAGACCGCTGGCAGGAGATTTTTAGTTCCATTCGCAGTAATGTATTGCGGACGGTGCTTTCTGGTTTCACAGTGGCGCTTGGTCTGTTTATTTTCATTGTTTTATTCGGGAT
>DLND01000096.1 GCA_002476905.1 Flavobacteriales bacterium UBA7519 | reverse complement strand
CAGAATTCTCATTTTTTTTTGGAACAATATGAACTTCATAACTATCTGCAAACTGAACCTCCTGATAACAATCGACATGGATTTTGGCATCTTTCCAGAAATTTTTCATCTCTGGAATCAAGTCATCAAAATTTTCTGCAATGCCAAAAAAAACATCGTGTTGTTCAATATTTCTACCTTTTGGAGTTGCACCTAAAATCACATAAAATAATTTCATTCCGACAAAATGTTTCACAAAAATACTCAAAATATTATGTAAAATACAATCCGAAAACCGCCGTTTTGGAATAATTAAAAACATCAATTCCTATAATATTAATCAACTATCTATGAATTAATTAATTTGAAAAAAAATATTTTTTGCAGGGAAAAATACTGCTCAAAAGTCTATATTTGTACTATGTCAGAAATCATAATTCTCTTCATTGGAGCCATAGCTGCCGGATTGATGGGTTCTCTTACAGGTCTAGGTGGCGGTGTCATCATTATTCCTCTTCTTACACTTGGTTTTGGCGTTCCGATGCATTATGCAATTGGTGCTTCGCTTATTTCTGTAATCGGAACCTCTTCAGGCGCTGCAGTAGCTTTTGTAAAAGAAGGCTTTACCAATATGCGGATCGGGATGTTTCTTGAAATTGCCACCACAATGGGCGCTGTTGTGGGCGCATTGGTTTCAGGATTTCTCAATCCTAATACCATTGGAATTATTTTCGCAAGTATCTTGATTTTGACAGTTTTATTGAATTTACGGGGGAAACCTGATCATCAGGAAGAGCTAATAAAAGGCAGCCTGGAACATAAACTAAAACTCTATGGAACATTTCCGGACAAAGACGGCATCAAAAGTTATGCTGCGAGAAACAGTATTCCCGGATTTCTGATGATGGTTTTTGCAGGCGCAATGTCCGGACTTCTGGGAATCGGCTCTGGCGCTTTGAAGGTTTTGGCAATGGACAATATGATGAAATTACCTTTCAAAGTATCTACGACAACGAGTAATTTTATGATTGGGGTGACGGCTGTTGCAGGTGCTTTGATTTATTTCCAGAGAGGTCAGATTATTCCTGTGATCGCAGCTCCGGTTCTAATTGGCGTTGTAGTTGGCAGTTTCATTGGTTCAAAAACTTTGATGGTTTCCAAGACAAAAAAACTAAAGACATTTTTTGCGATTGTAATCACACTCCTTTCGATTTACATGATGTATAACGGCGTTGCCAAAAATTTCCAATAATGAGAACCAGACCATTTACCGATGTAGACCTGAATCGTTCTGTTGGCAATCTGCTGCGACTAGGGGTATTACTCTCTGTAGTGACATCACTTGTTGGATTTATCAAACTGTTTACCGAAGGTTTCAAAATGCCTAGAAAATACAATCTTTTGGAAATGGGCGACTCATCAGAAAAAGTATGGGGAAGTTTTTGGACTTCGCTTATGAAAGGTGAAGGAATGGCCATTATTCAGTTGGGAATTTTGTTCCTAATCCTTACACCTTTGGTAAGAATTATATTTGCATTGATAGGATACCTCAAAGAGAAAGATTACACTTATGTGGTGATTTCTGTGATAGTGCTAACCATTATGATTGTCAGCTTTTTGACTGGTTACGCACATTAAAATTATAAATGATAATTGATGAATAATAAATGATTTTCAAAGTCTTTTATCTATCCGTCTATTATCTCTTAGTTTTAATTTTCATAAAACTCCAAAGGTAAATTATCAGGATCAGTTGTAAAGAAGAATTTCTTATCCGTAAATTCATCAATTCTGATTTCTTCGCATTCTAATCCTTTTGAAATTAATTCGTTTCTTTTATCTTCTACATTTTCAACTGAAAAAGCGATATGTCGAAGTCCACAACTTTCCGGTCTTGAAAGTCGAGCTGGCGGATTCGGGAAAGAGAATAATTCAATCACATAATGTTCTCCGATTGCTAAATCCAATTTGTAAGACTGTCTCTCTTCACGATAAACTTCACGAATAATATTAAGTTCTAAAACTTCTGTATAGAATTTTTTGGAAACTTCGTAATTGGAACAGATGATGGCGATGTGGTGGATTTTCATTATAGATAAATTTTTCTTGTTCCGTATCTTCTATTGAATGACCTTATAAAAAATTTGATTTCAGGAAGATTTGAAAGACTAAGACTTTCTGTTATCTTTTTTGAATTCCTTTTGATTATAACAACACTAATTTTGGAAACACCATTATATGCAATTTTTATCTTTTTAATTTCTTTCCAATCAATGGATTTTTTTCCTATAAATTTAATTCCATTTCCATTTAAAATCAATTCAGGAAAAAATAAACTTAAAGAAAATTTAACAAAATAACCAAATATAAAAATTGAATATACAACTATACCCATAGCTGGTTTATAAGACTCTTCCGAATTATTTGTTTTATAGATATAAAAAAATAACATCAAAGAAAAAATTAGAATCAACCAAAACAAATTATTACTTTGACGAAATGTTTTTTTAATTGGAATTACTTTATAAACTCCAAATTTAGAATATCTTTCTTTCCTTCTTAATTGCAAAAACGTAACGGATTTCAATTTTAAAATGTATTATTTTGATTCTTCGTTTACTTTTTTCTGATAATCATCTTCCAATTCCTTCAGTTCTTTGAAATAATTTTCTTTATCCATAAACAGTTTTGGATTGTAAGCATCTCCAGATTTACGTTTCTCGTGCAAATTGAATTGGCTTGCATGCGAAGCTACCCAAACATCAAAATCCAGCTTTTTCATCGCATCCAAAGTATAAGCATAATCTTTCTGCATATTTGGATAAGTGTGAACATCAGAAAATTTGTGGTCGATAATAATAGACGGCATATTTGCAATCAAAACTTTATAAATTCTGTCTTTATCTTTGGTTTCGAAGATAAAACTGCAAGAACCTTTTGTGTGACCGGGATGATGAAGTAAAGTCAAAGTCGTATTTCCTAATTTGATTTTATCATTATTTTTCAAAAGAAAATCAGGATTCAAAGGTTTGAAAGTCACTCCATATTTCCACAATTCATAATCGGATTTCCCACCTGATTTCAGTTCTGTTAATTCTGCTTGGTCAACATAAAGTTTTGCGCCTGTATCGGCTTTGATATCAGCCATTGCTCCCATATGGTCAAAATGAGCTTGAGTCATAGTCAAGATTTTGATGTCTTTATATTTGAATCCTAACTTCTCAATGTTTGCTTTGATTTGTGGATAAGAATCGGCTAAACCTGTATTGATAAGGATATTTCCTTTATTGGTAACAATTAGATAAGATGCCAAATCATAAGTCCCGACATAATACAAATTCCCAACAATTCTAAACGGTTCATAAGGCTGAGACCATTTTTCAGGATTGTTTTTTGGTTCAGTTACAGTTTGTGCATTTCCTAAAAAGAAGATGGTTAGGAGGAATAGTATTGTTAATTTTTTCATATTTTTTGTACAAAGTCAAATGTATAAAGTATTAAGTACATTTGACTTTGTACATAATACATTTTACAAAAATTAAAACCTCATCACATCTTTCACTACTCCACCTTTTTGCGTCAATGGAATCAGTTCTGTTTTGATGAAATCTGTGATTCTGTCGTTGTCGATATCATTAGGGAAAAGAAGATGAACGTTTGCGCCTGCATCCAAAGTAAAGAACAAAGCCAAACCTGTGATTTTTCTAAATTCCCAAATTTTATTAATGACTTGCAAGGTACCTGTTTGCATCAGTATAAAAGCAGGGTCGCTCATCATCATCATAGCGTGAAGTGTCAAAGCTTCGTGTTCAACCAATTTGATGAAACCTTCCATATCGCCTGATGAAAGAATCGTCTTCAGTTTGGTGAAATTCTCGTGAGCTTCCTGGAAACGTCTTTCAGCGTAAGGATTAGTGTTCATCAAACCGTGACCAACCGTTGAAGAAACCGATTTCTGCCCCTCGTGAATCAATAAAACCCAATCGTTGAAGTTTTTGAAAATCGGGTGAATCTCGTCATTATTATAAGGAACAGCAAACAAATCCGAACTGCCTTCCACTTCTTCAGTTTTTCCCCAAACCACCAAACCTTCGTAAAGACTTCTGCAAGCACTTCCACTTCCTAATCTTGCCAAAAAGCTTTCTTTTTTGGTTTTAAAATTGTCATCCGAATTATTAGTGAAAATTTCATCTAAACTCATCAGACATTTTGAAATCGCTCCAAAACCGGAAGCTGAACTTGCGATTCCTGAACTGTGGGGAAATGTATTTTCAGTTTGGATGATGTATTTTCCTTTCAGAATCCAAGGCAGATATTGCTCGATGTTTTTGAAATATTTTTCAATTTTCTCAGCGAATTTCTTTTCTTCATTTCCTGCCAAAAAAGTCTGTACAGAAAAGTCTTCTCCAGCAAAAAACTCCATCGTCGTATTAGTTCTGCAATGGTTCAATGTATAGCTGATACTTGGATTGGCCGGAATTTGATTTTCGTATTTCCCCCAATATTTGATGAGTGCAATATTGGAAGGACAGCTTGCGGAAACGAGTTGATTGGATATCTGGAATTGGGAATTGCCCAAAAATTCTTGAGTCATAGTTTGGATTTTAGCGAATAGCTTTTGTTGCGCAAATTTAATTATTTTAAATTCGACTTTGGGGTTTTGAAACGCAAAGAGCGCAAAGTTTTTTTATAAATTTCAAACTATAAAGTTCGCAAAGACGTAAACTCAGCAAAGAAAGAAATATCATTTTTTCATTGGATTTTTCTGTAACATTTTTGTCTTTTTTAAACTAATTTTGTGCGGTTTCAAAAAACGTTGAAAAGAAAGGCGAAACCTCAACATAGCCCCGATTGACTCTTCTAATATATTTATCAGAGGAATCGTCGAAACTTCGTTTTGTAGTTGAAATCCTGGCATGGCGAGCGACAAAACATCTATATGATGAGATTGCTTCGTTCCTCGCAATGACAGATTGCAACGGAAAGCGGGTTGGAATAGTGAACCGAAGGACCAATCTTGTTGCTCCAAAAAAAATTAAAAAAATATGTATGCTGAAAGCAGAAAACATCAAAAAAACATACAACGCCGGGAAGAAAATTGCGCTGCAGGATTTCTCGATTGAAGTTCCTACCGCGAGTATTTATGGGCTTTTGGGTCCTAATGGCGCTGGAAAAACATCGTTTATCCGGATCATTAATCAAATCACTCAGGCTGACGAAGGTAATGTTTGGATTGATGGTGAAAAACTAAATCCTGAACATATCAAAAACATCGGTTATATGCCGGAAGAACGCGGTCTTTACAAGAATATGCCGGTGGGCGACCAGCTTTTGTATTTTGGAGAGCTGAAAGGAATGTCCAGACAGGAAGCAATTTCGCAAGCGAAATTCTGGTTCGAGCAACTGAATATCGACCAGTGGTGGAAGAAAAAACTGAGTGAACTTTCCAAAGGAATGGCGCAGAAAATCCAGTTTGTGGTAACGGTTCTGCATCGTCCGAAATTGTTGATTCTGGATGAGCCTTTTTCTGGTTTTGACCCTGTGAACGCCAACCTCATCAAAGACCAAATCATCCGTCTGAAAAACGAGGGAACAACAATTATCCTATCCACGCACCGAATGGAAAGTGTGGAGGAAATGTGCGATTTTGTGGCGCTCATCAACAATTCTAAGAAAGTTCTGGACGGAAAAGTTTTTGATGTAAGGGAGAAATTTAAGCAGAATGTTTTTTCCGTGGTTTTGTCTGATGTAAATTCTGAAAATCTGGAAGAACTGACGAGAAAATACCAAATCGAAACGATAGGAACAGCGAATGGCTTGTTTAATTTTGAGTTGAAAAACACCGAGAATCAAACGATTCTTTTACAAGACCTTCTGAGAACCGGAACGATACGAACTTTTAATGAGAAAATCCCTAGTATGAATGAGGTTTTCATTAATGCAGTGAAGTCATAATTGATAACTGATTTTGTTTGAACGCAAAGCTCGCAAAGTTTTTTTGCCAACTCAACGTTTTAAGGTTCGCAAAGGCGCTTCGCTCAGCAAAAGTTCATTTTTTTAATCTTTAAATTTTATAATGAAAAATATATTCCTCATAACAAAAAGAGAATTTCTGACGCAGGTTAAGAAAAAATCTTTTATTATTCTGACACTTTTGGCGCCGCTGATGATTATCGGATTTGGTGCTTTGATTGGTTTTATGTTCAAAGCCAACGAGGCTGAATACCATTTTGAAGTAGTTGACAAAAGCGGAATTTTTTCTGGTCAATTGAAATCGACGAAAGACATTACTTATACTTTTGTGCCAACTAATACGGAAAATGCTTTGGTTAAAAACTTGAAAGAGCTGAAAGGTTCGGACGGAATCCTTATGATTCCTGAATTGAAAGACAAGAATTTTGATGCGCTGGAAAATGGAACTAAATTATTGACCAACAAAAAAATAGGCGCTGATACGAAGGTTTCGATTTCTTCTGACCTAAGCAATATTTTGAAAAAAGAAAAAATCAAAATGCTTGGAATATCCGAAGATAGAATCGTGAATCTTGATAAAAGTTTCAAAATAATTTCTCAAAATGTAACGGAAAGTGACCGACCAGAAAGTGATATGGCTTTCGGAATCAAAACAGCGTTGAGTTTTGGGTTGATGTATGTGGTTTTTATGTTCATCATTATTTACGGTGTTCGTGTGATGAGAAGCGTTTTGGAAGAGAAAAACAACCGTGTTGTGGAAATAATCATCTCGTCTGTGAAACCATTTGAACTGATGATGGGGAAAATCTTAGGTGTGACTTTGGTGGCTTTGACACAGTTTATCGTTTGGATTGCGATGACGGTAACCGCAGCAATATTCCTTAATACAGGATTTGCTGCGATGCAAAAAAATATGCCAGCAGAACAAAGCGAGATAATGAAAAATATGGATTTTCAGCAGATTGCTACCGAAGTTTCTCATATTCTTTTGGATATGAATTATGTAGGAATCATCAGCGTTTTTGTATTTTTCTTTTTGTTTGGTTACATCTTTTACAGCTCGATGTATGCAGCAATTGGAAGTGCGGTTGACAATGAAACGGAGACTCAGCAATTCACAATGTTTGCAATTATTCCATTAATGCTGGGACTTTACGGAAGTTTCACTATTATGAATAATCCGGATGGACCAATGGCTTTTTGGCTGTCGATTATTCCATTTACTTCGCCGGTTGCGATGATTGCGAGAATTCCGTTTGGTGTTCCGCTTTGGCAGATTTTGTTATCGATTTTCCTATTGATTGCTTCTACTCTACTGATGGTTTATATTGCTGCAAAAATCTATCGAGTTGGGATTTTAATGTATGGAAATAAAGCGACTTTGAAAGAGATTTGGAAATGGATCAGGAGTTAGAATTTTAAGTTTTTTTAAGTTCATTATTTTTTCCATTAATTTTTTTTATAGTATTTAAAATTTTACTTTATTTTCATTAATATAAAAATTACATATCATGAAAAAATTACTATCTATAGCAGCCAGCGGCTTGCTAATGTTTACATCCTGTAAAAAAGACAATGACGATGAAGAAACGGCAAGCATTGTAGGAACCTGGAAACTGAATAAAACTGAACTTAAATTCGGAAATGGTACGACAACTTCTGTAACTCCCAATTCCTGTGAAGCTCAGACATCTTTTACATTTTCTAATGACGGCAAAGCTACATCCAAAGTATATTCAAAAGCAGGAACATCTTGCGTGAGTGATACTTATATTGGAACCTACTCCTACGATTCCAATAAAAAACTATTGACCGTTACTGAAAGTGGTAGCACAGAAGTTTTTGAAGTTGCAAATCTTACGAATACAGAATTTGTTATTTTAAGTGATAGTGACGATTATGATGATGACGGGAAAACTGACAAAACATATATGCATTTTATGAGATAGAAACATAACGCCTCAGAAAATTCTGACGCGTTTTTTTATTTCTTTCTCTTAGATTTAGACTTTGCTTTTTGCTGCGCTCTGTTTGCACCAAATTTCTTAGGAGCCTTACGTTTACTCGGTCCGCCAAGATTGATTTTCTTGTTCTTGTCTTTTTTCTCGTGGAAAGCAGATTCGCCTTCGTTAAGTTTTACATTAGTAAGAAATTTCATTTTTACTTCATCCTGTTCAGAAGCGATTTTAACTTTAGAAATAGTTACTTCTTCTGGGAACTCAGATTTTGCAATTTCTTTATCCATCAACAATTCGATGTCAAGAAGTTGCGCTTCTTCTTTTTTGGTGTAGAAAGTCACTGCGATTCCATCTTTATCGGCACGTCCAGTTCTACCAATTCTGTGGATGTATTGCTCCGGAACTTCTGGAACTTCGAAGTTGAAAACGTGGGAAATATCCGGAATATCCAAACCTCTCGCCATAATATCCGTCGTAATAACGCCACGCAATTCTTCATTACTGAATTCCTGCATTACTCTTAAACGGAAATTCTGAGATTTGTTGGAATGGATTACTCCAAATTCGCCCGGAAACTCAACATTCAGTTTTTCGAAAATTAAATCAGCGTGTTTTTTATTATTGGCGAAAATCAAGATTTTTTCAAGGTTATCTTCAGTTTTCAGAAGATGAATCAACAAGTTCAATTTTGTATTGAAATTATCTACTGGAATTGCAGTCTGCGCAATCTTTTCCAAAGGTGTTCCGGAACGTGCTAAGGAAATTTCAACAGGACTTGCAAAATATTCATTTAGGATTTCGTCCAATGCTTCTGTCATTGTTGCTGAGAAAAGAATGTTTTGTCTTTTTTCTTTCATCATTTCGAAGATGTGCGTCAATTGCGGACGGAAACCAAGATTCAGCATTTCATCAAACTCGTCGATGATTAATTTGTTAACTTCTCTTAGAGAAATCGCATTATCAATCGCCAAATCCATAACACGACCAGGCGTTCCAACCAAAATATCGCATCCATCATTGAACAACAACTTCTGTGTATTGATATTCTTCCCACCATAAACACCGATAACTCTTGCAGTGATATTTTCCGTCAGTTTTTCAAGAACTTCCGTTACCTGAACTACCAATTCTCTTGTCGGAACGAGAACCAAAACTGTTGGATTTCCAGTTTTGTTGTATTTCCAAGTTTTGAGCACAGGAAGCAGATACGCCAAAGTTTTTCCGGTGCCGGTCTGTGCAATTCCCATCACATCACGACCTGAAAGAATTGGTTTTAAGCTTTTTTCCTGAATTGGTGTTGGCTCAAAAAGATTGAGGTCAGCTAAAACATCAAGAATCTTTTCCGGTAAATCGAAATCTGCAAAAGTGGTCTTATTCATTTTGCAAAGATATGGATTTTGAAATCAAAGGGAATTACTGATTCGTAGTTAAACAATTTTAATATTTTCAACACATAGACACATAGAATAAAATTAAAAAAGTAGAAAATAGAAAGCTATTTATCCTTAGCCCAAAAACTATGTGCTTATTTGGTTTTAAGATTAAGATTTCTGCTCTTCTCTCAAAACAATCCTAAAAGTCGTTCCTTTTCCTACTTCGGATTGAGCAATTCTGACATCACCTCTATGATATTCAGAAACCACTCTTTTCGTCAAAGATAATCCTAAACCCCAACCCCGTTTTTTGGTAGAAAATCCCGGTTTGAAAGCGTTTCGAATTTGTTGTTTTGTCATTCCGCTTCCTGTATCCGTCACATCGATGTAAATATTTTTGTTTTTTTTGTAAAGTGACAATTCCAGTTTGCCTTCACCTTTCATTGCATCCACAGCATTTTTTACGAGATTTTCAATCACCCAACTCATCAAAATCCTGCTATGAGGCACCAAAACCGGCTCGTATGTTTTTCTCAACGTAAAATTGACCTTTGTTGAAATTCTTTTTTTTAGGTAATCAAAGTTTTGCTGAATTGTTTCATTGATATCAAGATCCGTCAGTTCGGGAATGGAACCTATTTTAGAAAAACGTTCGGAAATGGTTTTCAGTCGGTTAACATCCATTTCCAATTCTTTCACGCCTAGTCCGTTTTCATCTTCCAACTTCATAATCTCGACCCAACCAATCATTGACGACAATGGCGTTCCAATCTGATGTGCGGTTTCTTTTGCCAAACCTGCCCAAACGAAACCTTCGTCGGTCTTTTTAAGCGTTCTCAGAAACCAAAAAGAAAAAACCAAATAGGCGCCGATGAATAAGGCTAAAATGTATGGGTAATACCGAAAATAATTCAGCAAATCTGAGTTATCGTAATAAATATACTGATTTTCTCCGGACGGAAGTTCTACAACGAAAGGCTCATAAGAATTCTCCATTTTCCTGATCAGATTTTTCAGTTTTATAGAGTCCTGTTCTATATTCGGAGGAATATTAGCCTGGAAAATCGGATTTTTCTTTTTGTCTGTTACTACTATCGGAAGATTGGTATTATCTTGCATCACAGCAAGATACAACTCTTGGATTTTCGGATCGGCAGAAATTTCATCGTCTGTGTAAGCCTTGAGCGCTGTTGCAATCAGGTTGATTTTCTGAATCTCTTGTTTACGCAATTGATCTATCATCAGGAAAGAAGAAACTGAAATTCCAAAGACAATGGCGGTCATTATAAAATATACGACCCAGCTATTGATGCGTTTCAGAAAATTAAGACCCTTCATTATTACTTATAAAACGGCAATTTAGAAAAATATTGTAATAGTACAGACGATAGTGAACAGACTTCTTTTAATTTGAAGATTAATGTTGATATTTGTATTAGATAAATTAAAAAAATGATAACGATTCAAAATAATAAACTGAAAGCAACTTTCAAAGAGTTGGGAGCAGAATTAACTTCTCTCAACAATCTCGAAACCGGAAAAGAAATAATGTGGAGCGGCAATCCTGATTTTTGGGGCGGACAAAGTCCTGTTCTTTTCCCAACTGTTGGTGCTTTGAAAAATGAACAATATATTTTTGAAGGTAAAACTTATGAATTGCCTCGCCACGGTTTTGCAAGAAGACGAGTTTTTGACATCAAAAATTCTTCTGAAACTGAAGTTATTTTTGAATTGAAATCTGATGGAGAATCTCTGAAAATCTATCCTTTCGAATTCATTTTGGAAATCAAATATACTTTGATTGAGAATAAACTGACGGTTTCTTATCGAGTTAAAAACCTTTCGGATAAAAAAATGTACTTTTCTCTAGGAGCGCATCCGGGATTCGCCATCGACACAGAAAATGGTATGAATTACAATGATTATGAAATTACGTTTTCTGATGATGAAAAACTGGAAATTCATCCACTAATTGATAATCTTATCAGTAACGAAACCGAAACTATTGAACTAGAAAATAAAACGTTGCATTTGTCTTATGAAACTTTCGCTAAAGATGCTCTCGTAATGACTACAATGAAAAGCAGAGAATTGATTCTGAGAAATCATAAAAATACAGATAAAGTAATTTTCACTTTTTTTAATTTTCCTTATTTTGGGATTTGGGCAGCTAAAAATGCGGATTTTGTTTGCCTAGAACCTTGGCAAGGAATTGCGGATTTGGAAAACCATAATCAGGAATTGACAGAAAAATTTGGGATTCTGAAGTTGGAAAAAAATGGAGATTGGAAAGCGAATTGGGCGGTTGAAATTGAGTAATTTTTATCGCGAAGTCGCAAAAAAACCTTTAATATTATTTGAAAAGTCGCAAAGAAAAACCCTTTCAGAGTTTTGAACTCTGAAAGGGTTTATTATTAAATTTTGATTCTACAAAGTTTCTTTCAACCAATCAAAGAATTCTCTTTGCCAAACCAAACCGTTTTGTGGATGAAGAACCCAGTGGTTTTCGTTCGGGAAGTAGAGAAATTTCGTTTTAAGACCTTTCAGTTTTGCCGCTTGGAAAGCCTCCTGACCTTGTTCATAAGGAACACGGAAATCTATTCCACCTTGGATAACCATAATTGGTTTGTTCCATTTGTCTACAAAATTACTCGGATTGAAATCTGAATAAGCTTTCGGCGTTGGTTTTGTCCAATAATTACCGCCTAGATCCCAGTTAGCAAACCAAAGTTCTTCAGTGGTTCCATACCAAGATTTCATATCAAACAATCCATCGTGTGCGATAAAAGTTTTGAATCTGTTCTCGTGAACACCAGCCAGCATAAACACAGAATAACCACCATAACTTGCGCCAACAGCCGCTATTCTATTTCCATCTACATAAGGTAGAGTTTTTGCAAAATCTGTCGCTGACAAATAATCTTTAATCGGTTGTCCGCCCCAATCGCCACTGATTTGTTCATTCCATTTCACGCCCCACCCTGGCATTCCTCTTCTGTTTGGTGCGACTACGATATAACCGTTGGCAGCCATCAAAGCGAAATTCCATCTTGTGGAGAAAAATTGGGTTAATCCAGATTGTGGTCCACCTTGGCAATAAACCAAAGTTGGATATTTTTTATTTGGATCAAAGTTTGGCGGATAATGAAACCAAACGCCCATTTCTTTTCCGTCCGTGGTTTTTACCATTTTCAGTTCAGATTTTCCCTGAATTAATTTGGAGTAATTATCTTTGTTAATATCAGTAATCTGTTTCAAAGAACCTTTAGAATCCACTTCGAACAGATCCGCATTGTGATTGATATCGGTTTTTGTGAACCAAAGTTTGCCTTTGTTTTCTAAAACAACATCATTGATATCAAAATCACCTTTCGTCAATTGCTTAACAGTTTTGTTTTTGACATCAACCGAGAATAACTGTTTTGTTCCTCTGAAAGCCGAAGTAAAATAAATTAATTTGGAATCCGAAGCCCATTTTACATCGCCCGTTACACTTTCGTCCCAAGTTTTGGTCAAATTGGTTTTTGCTTTGGACTTCCAATCCATAATCACGATGTCATTTTTATCAGCTTCGTAACCATCTCTTTCCATAGAATTCCAAAGCAGGAATTTCCCATCATTACTGAATTTCGGATTAACATCGTAACCCATCATTCCTTCCGTCAGATTCGTAGTTTTTCCGGAAGCTAGATTGTAAGCGAAAATATCAGTGTTAGTACTTTGAGCGTATTCCGCTCCTGCTTTTGCTTTCGTTACATAAAGCAATTCCGAAGAATCTGGACTCCAGACAAAATCTTCTGCACCACCAAATGGTTTCTGTGGTGAATCAAACGCTTTTCCTTCTAACAAGTCTTTCGCTTTGTCAGCAGATTCTGTTGCATTAACCACAAAAACGTGGTTGTAAGAACCTTCGTTCCAAGCGTCCCAATGACGGTGGTTAAGGTCTGTATAAATCTGAGCTGTTGTTTTTGGTAAGTCTTTATATTTATCCTTTCCTAGAAGGTTTTCGATATACACAGCTTTGCTGAAAGCTACTTTTTTCCCATCCGGAGAAATTACAATATTATCAACTTCGCCAACATTATAAAACTCTGACCAAGTTTTTCCTGAATCTTTTGACAAGAAAATCTTGTTGTTTTCTATAGCATAAATCCCATTTTTATCCCATTGAATCAGGCTTTTCTTGCCCAAATCAATTTTCGTAGATTTTCCAGAAACATCTAACCAGAAAGTTTCTGAGTTTGATTTTTCGGTTTTAAGATCTGTTTTGCTGATTTTGTAAATCAGAGAAGAATTATCCGGAGAAACGGACTGAACCCCAAGTCGGTTGAGTGTCCACATTATTTCCGGTGTCATTACCTGTTGTGCATTCATCATAAAAGGTGCTGCTGTTGCAACAAGAATATGTTTTAGTTTCATTAATAAGAATTTTAAAAACTTAGCGAAGGTATTAAATATTGCGGTAATTGTAACAATGAGTAATTTCATTAAAATCTCTCATCAACGAAAACGATATTGTGCAGTTTCTTAAGAAATAAGTTTTTATTTATTGATTTATAATCATTATATTTGCGCTTCAAAATTTATTATCAAGACAATACTATGAGCACAATATTTACGCTGTTTATGATTCTAATTATCATTGCTAGCATTTTATTAGTTATCATCATTATGGCGCAAAATCCAAAAGGAGGCGGACTTTCCGGAACCTTTGGAGGAGCTTCTTCTGCAACATTTGGGGTTCAGAGAACCAATGATTTCATGGAAAAAGCAACCTGGACTCTGGGAACAGTAATTGTAGTTTTAATTTTGCTTAGCATAATTCTTACGGGAAAACCATCCCAAACTTTACCAACCATGCCAGCTCCGGTAAAAACTGAAGCTCCTGCAAAACAGGCTCCTGCTAACACGGCACCCACA
>DLND01000043.1:5237-7018 GCA_002476905.1 Flavobacteriales bacterium UBA7519 | reverse complement strand
TCACCTCAAAAGAAGATTTTGTTGCCAAACTTCCTAAGCTCGAAGAGAAAATCGCTAAGGTAAAACAGGATTTGAATCTGTAATTGAAAATTTTTATCAGATAAAATATAATCTAAAATATTTTTAAAATAAAGTTCTCAATTACTGATTTAATTTAGTTTTGAGAACTTTTTTGTTATGTAATTTGATTTAATCAGTTGCATTTAAGACTTTTGTAAATCATAAAAAGTAAAAATCCGGATTAAGTTTCGGAAAAACATCAAAAAATAATTAAGTGAAAGTATCTAAACTCGCATCTAACCTGATTGGTTCGGAAATTATCAAAATCGGAAATGAAGTTAACGATTTGAAAGCCAAAGGTGCACAAATCTCAAATCTTACAATTGGCGACCTCAATTCTAATATCTATCCAATTCCAGCGGAATTGAAACAGGAAATTGAGAAAGCTTATAAAAATAATTTGACCAATTATCCGCCTGCAAACGGTTTACAGTCTCTAAGAACTTCCGTAAGCAATGACTTGAAAAAGCGTTGGAATCTTGATTATTCGGCTAATGATATTCTGATTACAGCTGGTTCAAGACCTTTGATTTACGCAGTTTTCAAAACGATTGTTGACGAAGGCGATAAAGTGATTTATCCGATTCCTTCTTGGAATAACAATCATTACGCTTATTTAACCAATGCAAATGCGGTTGAAGTTCAGACTCAGGAATCTAATAATTTTTTGCCGACAGCTGATGATTTAAGACCACATTTAGAAGGCGCAGTTTTGCTTTGCCTTTGTTCTCCACTCAATCCAACCGGAACAATGTTTACAAAAGAGCAATTGTCTGAGATTTGCGAATTGGTTTTGGAAGAAAATAAAAGGAGAGGAGCAGATGAAAAACCGCTTTACCTGATGTACGACCAAATCTACGCAATGTTGACATTTGGTTCAGATCATTACAATCCGGTAAGTCTTTTCCCGGAAATGAAAGATTACACGATTTATGTTGATGGAACGTCTAAGTGTTTCGCAGCGACTGGAGTGAGAGTTGGTTGGGGATTTGGGCCGAGTTTGGTTATTGATAAAATGAAAGCTTTGTTAACGCACGTTGGAGCTTGGGCACCAAAACCAGAACAGGAAGCAGTTGCTGAGTTTTTAGCGGATGATTCTGCAGTTGATACATTCTTAGATCATTACAAACAAAAACTAAATACAAGTTTAAAAGAACTTCACGCAGGAATCCAAGATTTGAAATCGAAAGGTTTTGGTGTGGAAAGTATCTCGCCAATGGGCGCACTTTATCTGACCATCAAATTAGATTATCTTGGAAAAACTGCTCCGGATGGAAGTAAAATTGAGAATTCTACAGATTTGGTTTTTTATCTGATTAATAATGCAGGAATGGCTTTGGTTCCGTTCTCTGCTTTTGGAAATGATAAATCAGTGCCTTGGTTTAGAGCTTCTGTGGGCGGTTGTTCTTTGGAGGATATTAAAGACTGTCTTCCGAAGTTGGAACAAGCACTAAATAATTTAAAATAAATGGAAAAAATTCGTTTTGTTTTTGGAAAAAATTCTATCTTTGTGTAAAGAAATACAAAGATGGCCTATTATAAACAAAACGAAAATTCTAAAAAATCAAAAGTGGGAGAGCCAGTTGCTACTTATGGTGTTGGTTCTTCCGTCTTTAATCGATATTCTATACAAGACGATTACAAACTGTTGAAAAAAGCAAGAGAAGGTCTGAAAACAGATGTGTTCTATTTGCTTGCAGATGCTATCAATATGCCGGAGA
>DLND01000043.1:0-5101 GCA_002476905.1 Flavobacteriales bacterium UBA7519 | reverse complement strand
ATCTTTTAAAATTAATCAATCTTTATAATTTTGGTAAGGATATTTTTGGAAATCTTGATGAATTTACACTTTGGATGAACCGTCCTTTTTGGAATTCTGAGGACAAGCCAATCGATTTTATTTCTACTTCTGGCGGTGTAGATTTAGTGTATGAAGAAATAGAAAAATTGGCTCAAGGTTATCCTGTATAACAATGTTGGTTTATAGGATTGTACATAAAAAATACGCAGACTCACTTTTTGCAAGTGGATTGGAAGGGAGGTGGAACTCAGAAGGCAAGAAAGTTATTTATACTGCAGAAAGTATTTCTTTAGCTTATTTGGAAACATTGGCGCATCGCAAGGGATTGGGATTCAATAAAGATTTTAGGATTATGATTATTAAAATTCCTAATAATGCTGGTTTTCAAGTTGTTGATACTTCAGCATTATCTAAAACCTGGAGAGATTTTAGGAACTATTCCGATTGTCAAAAGATTGGAAATGTTTGGTTTGATTCCAATGAAAAACTTTGTTTGAAAGTTCCTTCTGCAGTGGTTCCGGAAAATTGGAATTTGGTTATCAATACATTTCATAAAGATTTTAAAAAAGTAAAGCTCATTGATATTCTCGATTTTGAACCTGATGATCGATTGGAACAAATTATAAAACAAAACAAATAATGAAATCTAAAGGTTAGTGAATCCCTTAAAAAACTAGAAAATCTATGAACAAAGTTATCGCAGTTATTCCTGCTCGTTATAATTCTACAAGATTTCCCGGTAAAATGATGGAGATTCTGGGAAACAGAACTATTATCACAACCACTTATCAGAATGTTTTGGAAACTGGTTTGTTTGATGAAGTATTCGTTGCTACAGATTCTGAATTGATTTTTGATGAAATTTCCAAAAACGGCGGAAAAGCTGTAATGACAGGCGAACACGAAACTGGGAGCGATAGAATTGCAGAAGCTGTTCAAAACATCGATTGTGATATCGTGATTAATGTTCAAGGCGATGAACCTTTTCTCAAAAAAGAACCTTTAAAACAACTGATTGACGTTTTTTATAAAGATGATAAAAAGGAAATTTCTTTAGCTTCATTGAAAATTCAATTGAAAGAATCTGATGAAATCCGGAATCCAAATAATGTCAAAGTCATTACTGATAATAATGGATTTGCATTGTATTTCAGTCGTTCAGTAATTCCTTTTCAGCGCGACTTATCTTATGACGTCAAGTATTATAAACATATTGGCGTTTATGCTTTCCGAAAAGAAGCTTTGCTAAAATTCTCTTCTTTGGAAATGACACCTTTGGAGATTTCGGAAAAATTAGAACAATTGCGCTATTTGGAAAATGGGATGAAAATTAAAATGGTAGAAACTGATTTTGTTGGGATTGGGATTGATACACCTGAAGATTTGGAGAAAGCCAAAAAACTGATTTAATTTAGTCGTTAATAATGTCAAAATTAACGTTCTTTAAGACAAGAAGCCAATTGAAAATTTTATCTTAGCAACCTTAAAAATTCTGAATGAAAAAATTAATTCTCATATTTTCCATCATATTTTCCATCGTTATTTCTGCTCAATCTGCAAAAGATATCATTGATAAAAATATAGAAAATTCTGGAGGCCTTACCAATTGGAAACTTCTGAATACAGTTCAGATACAAGGGCGAGTAACTTTGGGAGTTAATGATTCTTACTTAATGAAAATCTATCAGCAACGTCCAAATCTTACCAAAACTGCAATTATAATGGGTGGAAAAGAAACACCTGTTGAAGGTTTTGACGGAAAGAATGGTTATGCGATGAATTATGCTCAGAATAAACTTCAGCAATACACAGATTATATCCCTGAGAATTTTGATAACGACTTTATCGATTGGGAAAACAAAGGTTTTGAAGCAGAATTATTAGGTAAAGAAAAAATTGGAGAACAATTTTATTTCAAAGTAGAACTGACGAAAAATGTGAATAAAACCATCTATTTTTTTGATGTCAAAAACTATATGTTGTATCGCGAAATCAAGAAAGATGAAACTCTGACTTATTCCGATTACAGAAAAGTTGGACAATTGTTAATGCCTTACAGAATCGAGTCGTCTTCGCCTAAGAAGGACAGTGATTATGTTATGTTGATTAATAAAATCGAAATCAACAAAGAACTTCCGAAGAATACTTTTAAGTTCTAAGTTCCTCAAAATGGAAATAGAAGAAATCCGCGAATATTGTCTGTCCAAAAAGGCTGTAACAGAAGCTTTTCCGTTTGACCAAGAAACTTTGGTTTTTAAAGTTGGTGGCAAAATTTTCGTATTTCTTCCCATTGAAAATAATCCTGCAACATTTTCCGCAAAAGCCGACCCAGAATGGAGCGAAGAACTTCGTGAAAAATACCATCAAATCAACGGCGCTTTTCATCTTAATAAAACCCATTGGAATTCAGTTGTTTGTGAAGGTCTCAAAAAAGAATTGATTTTAAAATTAATTGACTATTCTTACGATTTAGTCTTTAAATCTTTAACAAAGAAACTGAAAGAAGAAATTCTGAACAGCTAAACGTTCTAAGTTTATCTTGATTAAGATTCAATTCACAAATACATTCTAAATTATACATCCCAAGCTTGTTTATGGTTGTTAATCATAACAAATTTTTATTTTCTCATTTTGAGATAATGAAATAAGTTGTATATTAGGCATTCAAAAATTTCTATTAGAAAAGAGTAAATTTTATGATAAAAAAATTAATATTACTTTCTGTATTGGGCTGTATGTCGCAATTTAGTTTTGCTCAGAAAAAAACACCAGTTTATTTAGATGATACCAAACCTGTAGAACAACGTATCGAAGATGCTTTGTCAAGGATGACTTTGGAGGAAAAAATCAATTTGATTCACGCACAATCCAAATTCAGTTCTCACGGCGTTCCAAGATTGGGGATTCCAGAACTTTGGACAGCTGACGGACCTCACGGTGTACGTTCGGAAGTGCTTTGGGACGAGTGGGATCAAGCAGGTTGGACTAATGATTCCATTATTGCTTATCCAGCATTGACCGCATTATCTGCAACTTGGAACAGAAATATGTCTTCTATCTACGGAAAATCTCTTGGCGAAGAAGCAAGATACAGAGGTAAAGATGTAATTCTTGGCCCTGGAGTTAATATCTACAGAACACCACTCAATGGTCGTAACTTCGAGTATATGGGAGAAGACCCATTTTTGACTTCGCAGATGGTGGTGCCCTATATCAAAGGCGTGCAAGCTAATGGTGTTGCAACGAGTGTGAAACATTTTGCTTTGAATAATCAAGAAACTTTCAGACATACAAGCAATGTGATTGTAGATGATAGAACTTTGTACGAAATTTATTTGCCTCCATTCAAAGCTGCTGTTCAAGAAGGTGATTCTTGGACGATTATGGGCGCTTATGATTTGTACAAAGGTCAACACGCCAGCCATAATCAATATTTGTTGAATGATATTTTGAAAGGTGAATGGGGTTACAAAGGTGTTGTGGTTTCCGATTGGGGTGCTGTTTTAGATACAGACCAAGCGATTCATAATGGTTTGGATTTAGAATTTGGAACGTGGACCAATGGGTTATCAAAAGGAACAAGTAACGCTTATGAGAATTATTATTTAGCAAAACCTTATTTAGATTTGATTAAATCCGGAAAAGTTGGAACTAAGGAATTGGATGATAAAATAAGACGAGTTCTTGGCCTGGCTTATAAAACATCTATGAATAAGAATAAGCCGTTTGGTTCTATCGCTTCAGAAGATCATATTGCTGCAGCAAGACAAATCGCTTCAGAAGGTATTGTTCTTCTTCAAAATCAAAAAGCAACATTGCCAATCAATTTAGCTAAGACTAAGAAAATTGCAGTGATAGGAGAGAACGCTATCAAAATGATGACNNGACCGTTGGAGGTGGAAGTTCTTCTCTGAAAGTAAAATATGAAACTTTACCTCTTGACGGAATCAAAGAACGTTTCGGGAAACAGACTGAAGTGGTTTATGCCAGAGGTTATGTTGGAGATGTTGGAGGAGATTACAACGGTGTAAAATCTGGACAAGATCTTAAAGAAACTCGTTCTTCTGCTGAATTAATTGCCGAAGCTGTAAAATTGGCTAAAGAGTCAGATTTTGTAGTGTTTGTTGGTGGACTTAACAAAAGTGATCATCAGGATGCAGAAGGGATGGACAGAGAAAGCTACGGATTGCCCTATAATCAGGATGCAGTAATTTCAGCTTTAGCAAAAGCAAATAAAAATTTAGCAGTGGTTTTGGTTTCTGGTAATGCCGTTGCAATGCCGTGGATCAAAGAAGTTCCTTCGGTTTTACAATCTTGGTATCTAGGTTCAGAATCTGGACACGCGATTGCAGCAGTTTTGGCTGGTGATGCTAATCCTTCAGGTAAATTACCTTTCACTTTCCCTGTTAAGTTAGAAGATAATTCAGCGCACGCTTTGGGAGAATATCCTGGAAACAAAGAGGAACTAGCTGCAGGAAAAGGAAAAGATTTGAAAGATCCGATTAATATTACTTATAACGAAGGGATTTTCGTGGGCTACCGTTGGCACGATACGAAGAATATCAAACCGTTATTCAGTTTTGGGCACGGTTTGAGTTACACGACTTTCGAATATGGAAAAGTAAAAGCAGACAAGTTTGAATTGACTTCGAATGACAAAATCACTTTCACGGTGAATGTTAAAAATAATGGTAAAGTGGATGGAGCAGAGGTTGTGCAATTATACATAAGCGATTTGAAATCATCATTGCCAAGACCTTTGAAAGAGCTGAAAGGATTCGATAAAGTGTATTTGAAAGCTGGAGAATCTAAAGACGTTTCTATTACGGTTGATAAATCTGCATTGAGTTTCTTTGATCCCGCAAAACACGATTGGGTTGCAGAACCGGGAGATTTTGAAGCTTTGGTAGGGAGTTCTTCTTCTGACATCAGAACTAAAATCAAGTTTACCTTGAAATAAGTTTCATTGGAAATATAAAATTAAGAAGGTGTTGTACTTTACAAATGGAATGATGTTTTTTTGTTCTAATAATTCATAATTTTCCTCGCTTCCGTAGCCTGCATCGGCAGTGAGTTCTTC
>DLND01000044.1 GCA_002476905.1 Flavobacteriales bacterium UBA7519 | reverse complement strand
CAACTGATTGCGGCTTCTGAAAAAAATCACAGATTCAAAATCATTGTGACGGACGGTGTTTTCTCAATGGACGGAATTGTTGCTGACTTAAAAGGTGTTTGTGATTTAGCAGACAAATATGATGCTTTGGTAATGGTAGATGATTCTCACGCAACCGGATTTATTGGGAAAACTGGTCGTGGAACGCACGAAGCGAATGATGTTATTGGTAGAGTCGATATTATTACTTCAACGTTAGGGAAAGCTTTGGGTGGTGCTTTAGGCGGATTTACCTCAGGAAAAAAGGAAATCATCGATATGCTGAGACAGCGTTCTCGTCCTTATTTGTTTTCCAATTCATTAGCACCAGGAATTGTCGGCGCAGCTTCCAAAGTTTTGGATATGATTTCTGATGATACTTCTTTGAGAGATAAAGTAATGGAAAACGCAGAATATTTCCGAAAAGAAATGAAAGCTAAAGGTTTCGATATTCCAAATGGCGACGCGGCGATTGTTCCGGTAATGCTTTACGATGCGAAATTAGCGCAGGAAATGGCAGAAAAACTTTTGGCTGAAGATATTTATGTAATTGGATTCTTCTATCCGGTTGTTCCAAAAGGCAAAGCGAGAATCAGAGTTCAGCTCTCTGCGGCGCATACAAGAGACCATTTGGACAAAGCAATTGCGGCTTTTGAAAAAGTAGGGAAGGAGTTAGGAATTATTTAAATAAAATAAGCGCTTTCAAAATTTGGAAGCGCTTATTTTTAATCACAAAAAAACCAGCAAATAATTTTGCTGGTTTTGTATTTTTCGAGAAAGTCTCAAGATTATTTCTTACCTCCGTAAGCTTTGTCCTTGATTCTTGCTTTTTTACCTCTAAGGTCTCTGAAGTAGTAGATTCTAGCTCTTCTAACTTTACCTTGTCTGTTAACTTCGATTTTTTGAAGTGCAGGCATGTTGATAGGGAAAACTCTTTCTACACCTACATCACCAGACATTTTTCTGATAGTGAAAGTTTTAGTAAGACCTGTTCCTCTCAATTGGATAACAGTACCTTTGAAGAACTGAGTTCTTGTTTTGTTACCTTCTTTAATTTCTGTGTACACAGTGATGGTGTCACCGGCTTTGAATTCTGGGAATTCTTTTTTTGTAATGTACTTATCTTGTACGTACTTTAATAAATCCATTTTTTATAATAAAAAATTTGTTTTGTCAAGCTAAGCAACATTCACGTCCTTCGTCAGAGGTTGATTAACAGGTTGCAAAAATATAAATAATTTTCATAACTGCAATACAATCTGAGAATTAAATTTCAATTATTTAATTTCCAACAACTCCACATCAAAAACTAGAGTGCTGTTCGGGCCAATTTCTTTGCTAACTTCCTGCTGTCCATAAGCCAAATGTGGCGGAATTGTAAACCTAAATTTACTTCCAACAGACATCAACTGCAAACCTTCTGTCCAACCTTTGATAACTCTATTAAGAGGAAAAGAAGCTGGTTTTCCGCGTTTTACCGAGCTGTCAAAAACTTTACTTGTAATGGTCGTTCCGTGATAGTGGCATTTTACTGTACTTTTCGCTGTAGGTTTTGGACCTTCAGTTTCCACAAGAATTTCGTATTGCAAACCACTTGGCAAAGTCGTTACACTTGCTCTTTTTCCGTTTTCAACCAAATAATCCTGACCATCTCTCATGTTTTTTTCAGCCAGTTCTTTTTTTCTTTTCAATAATAAATCCGCTACACCCATTTTAAATTTTTTTCAAAGGTATTAATTATAAGTAAGATTAAACATTCTCAAATTTATTTGGAGCTTATTGACTTCGTCGGACATTTTCTATTGATTGTTTTTTGGAGCTGTTTCCCGCTGTCCACTATATCTTTTTTGTCATTGCGAACAAATTATAGCCATCTTTACAACATTTCCCCGCAATGCCAAAAAAGGATGCCGTTCCCATCGGGGCTAGGGTATTCACATCCAAACAATATTTGACATAAAATATAATGTTTGTCATTCCGTAGGAATCTAAATACAATATTTACAGTTTCCGTTGTTGCGATTCCTACGGAATGACAATATTGCATTTAAAACCTGCAAAATCCGCATAATCAGCGAGAAAAAAATAACTCTTTATCTCTTAGCTGAGCAAAGCACCTTTGCGACCCTTAAAAATATTTTCAAAAAAGAACCAAAAATCTTTGCGCACTTTGCGTTCAAAAAAACTAACAGCTGTTTAATAATAATTATAACTATTTCCCTTAACTTTGTTTAGAAACATTACAAATTATGGCAAATTGTAGTAGCGGATGTTGCGGAACAGATAACCATCAAGAAGAACATTCTCATCAGCATAATCACGACGACCACGACCATTCTCACAGTAATTCCAAATTTGGATTGATTATAAGTCTCATTATATTTTTTTCAGGACTTATTTTAGATTTCTGGGTTAAAGCTGATTGGTTTACTAATAATAATTGGTTGAGATTCGGATGGTATTTCGTGTCTTATCTATTAGTTGCGTTTTCTGTTTTCAAAGAAGCTTTTGAACTGGCAAAGAAATTAGATTTTTTCAATGAGTTTTCTTTGATGGTAATTGCAACAATTGGAGCTTTTGCTATTGGCGAATTTCCAGAGGGTGTTGCTGTAATGCTGTTTTATACGATTGGTGAGATGTTTCAGGAATCCGCAGTCAACAGAGCACGGAATAATATCAAAGCATTATTAGATGTTCGTCCAAAAGAAGCCACCGTTTTTCGAGACGAAAATTGGAAAACCATTGCTCCGAGCGATGTGAAAATTGGAGAAAAAATTCAGATAAAAGTGGGAGAGAAGATTCCGTTGGACGGGATTTTATTATCTGAAAAAGCAAGTCTCAATACATCTGCTTTAACAGGTGAAAGTAAACCTTCGTCAATCCAAAAATCGGAAGAAGTTCTTGCCGGAATGTTGAACCTCGACCAAGTCATCGAAATCGAAACAACCAAATTATTCGAAAATAGTTCAATTGTAAGGATTCTTCAAATGGTTCAGGACGCAAGTTCCAGAAAAGCCAAAACCGAATTATTTATCAGAAGATTTGCAAAGATTTATACACCAGTTGTTTTCCTTTTGGCACTTTTGGTAACGCTGGTTCCGTATCTTTTTGTTGAGAATTATATTTTCAAAGATTGGCTTTACAGAGGTTTGGTTTTTCTTGTGATTTCTTGTCCGTGCGCTTTAGTTATTTCGATTCCTTTAGGATATTTTGGAGGAATCGGAGCAGCATCCCGAAATGGAATTCTTTTCAAGGGTTCCAATTTTATAGATATCATTTCCAATGTAACAACGGTTGTGATGGATAAAACAGGAACATTGACCAAAGGTGTTTTCAAAGTTCAGGACATTGTTCCGGAAAATATTTCGAAAGAAGATTTTTTATCAATTCTATCTTCTGTTGAAAGTCATTCTACACACCCGATTGCCAAAGCGATTTCTCAGTTTCATCCTGCTAACAAAATTCCTGATTCTGTTGAGGAAATTTCAGGTAAAGGAATCAAAGCTTTAGTTGATGATAAGAATGTTCTTGCCGGCAACACAAGTTTACTACAGTCCTTCGGAATTCCATACCCCGACGAACTCGATAAAATTGTGGAGACAACTGTCGTCCTCGCAATTGACAGCATATATAAAGGATATGTAACAATTTCTGATGAGGTGAAGGATGATGCTGAGCTTGCGATTAATAATCTTCATAAAGCAGGTGTCAAAACAATGATGCTGAGCGGCGATAAAGATTCATTGACACAAAGTATCGCTAGAAAGCTAGGAATTGATTCTGCATTTGGAGGGCTCCTTCCGGAAGGTAAAGTGGAAAAACTTGAAGCCCTCAAGAAAAATCCGAAAGAAGTGGTTGCTTTTGTGGGTGATGGGATCAATGATGCACCGGTTTTAGCATTAAGTGATGTGGGAATGGCAATGGGAGGTTTGGGCTCAGATGCGGCAATAGAAACTGCGGATGTCGTAATTCAGACAGATCAACCATCGAGAATTTCTACGGCAATAAATATTGGAAAAGCAACCAAGAAAGTTGTGTATCAAAATATAGCTTTGGCTTTCGGAGTAAAAATTATTGTATTAATATTAGGTGCTGGTGGGCTGGCAAACATGTGGGAAGCTGTTTTTGCGGATGTTGGTGTGGCTTTGCTGGCTATACTAAATGCTGTGAGAATTCAGAATATGAAATTTAAATAATACTCACTTATTTTTTCTTCCAATTTTATTTATAAATAATTATTTCAAATTTATTTGCTGGAATAATAAATAAACTTATCTTAGTTTAAAATGAAATTATGATAAGAACCACCATATTTTGCGCGCTTTTATTGTCTCATTTTGGGACATCTCAGGTCTTTTTAAAAACTCAAGGACAAAAAATTGTCAATCAGAAAGGTGAAAATGTTTATTTGAAGGGTCTTGGTTTGGGCGGATGGATGTTACAGGAAGGTTATATGCTGAAGACAGCTGATTTCGCCGGACTCGGAAAACAGAAAACGGCGAATGGCTTCAATATACGTTGAATATTAACCAAACAAAAGAATATAAAATGGATATTCGATATAATAATGAATCTGCTACAAGTTCCAAAGTCAGCATAAAAGATGAGTCAGGAAAAATATTGGCACAAATAGATTTGCCACCAACAGATAAGCAATGGAAAACGATTTCAGCGCAAAAAATTAATCTCTCAAAAGGGGAAAAGAAACTCAGATTATATTTTGATACAGGTAATGCAAACATTAATTTTTTTGAATTGAAATAATTCTCACATTTATATTATTATTTTTTTGAACATTCCAAGTTACTTTGGAATGTTTTTTATTAGTAATAAACTTTAATTTTGTAACCAATACAAGTGACCCTTATTTATTCCAATTCTTACATTAAAAACTAAAAAAATATTGATGAGACTTTATTTTACTTTTTTTCTATTTGCTTCAACTTTTTTGTTTTCACAAAGTAAACTAAAAGTTTACAGTTCAGACAATCAAAAACCAATCAAAGGAGCAAAGGTCTATTGCAATGATAAACTTCTCGGCCATACCGATGAAAACGGCCTGCTTAATTTTACTACAAAATGCCCGAAAGTAGGTGTAGAAGCAAATCAGTTTATTGGTGATGAAGTGGTGGTGGATAAAACCATGGAGATTGCACTGGACAAAGAAAGTTCCAAAACAAGAGATATTGAAGCAGTAACGCTTACCAATGAAAGCGATCCGCGAGCTCTGGCTATTCTGAATAAGGTTTTCAGAAGCTTCAAAGACAATTCGCCGAATGCGTTGGACTCTTATTCATATAAATCTTATGAAAAAATGTCTTTTGATCTGGATCAAGACAGTATAAATGATTATAGCCAATTTATTGCATCCAGAAAAGATTCGCTTTCGAAATTATCTAACCGGGCACTTCCAACCAAAGAAAAAGAAAAAAAAGACTCTATAGAAGGTGAAAAGGCAATGAGCGTTTTTGCAGAAAGTAAGATGTTCCTTTGGGAACGCGCCACACAGTTTCTGTATTCAAAAAAATTTGGAGAAAAAATCAATATATTGGATAACAGGATTTCCGGTTTGCAAGAACCAATTTATGAAATGATAACGCTACGATCTAACAGAAATAAAGTCCCGCGTGAAGTTTTGCCAGAAAACCGCAGCCTTTACAGATATTTCCTGACAGATTCCATCACAATAGACGGAAGGGAGAATTATGTTATCAGATTCAGACAGGTAGATTATAAAACACCGGTCAATAGAAGAAAGTACAACGGCTATCTTTATATTGATAAAGCGACTTATGCCATAAAAAAAATCGAAAGCAACAGTAAAGTAAAGTCGGACGGCAGCATTACTTCTATTTGGATTCCCATAGATAACAAATGGTTTCTGAAATCTGAAAATCTGAAAATCAGAATGGGAAGTTCTACATTCAGTACCGTGGCAAAGAAAAATAATGAAACCACTGAGGAAAGAAAAGAGCGTCTGGATAAGGTCAAAAAATTCGGAAACTATGCTTATATGAAAGCCGATTATTTTGACTTTCAGAGTCCTGTAGATCTAAACTCTAATCAGTTTAATGGTTATACGATGAGTGTTAAAAATTCGGACGGTTCTCTTTTGGAGGATTATAGAACAGACAGCCTCACGACAAGGGAAAAACTAACCTATACTAAAATCGACTCTATCGGTAAAAAATATAAGTTAGACCAGAAAGCCAAAGTAATTACAGGTTTGCTAAGAGGTAAAATCCGTGTAGGGATGATCGACATCAATCCACTGCAGACCAAATATAACAGATACGAGGGTTTTCGCCTGGGTGCGGGATTCAAACTGAATGAACGGTTTAATAAATACATTTCGCCAGATGTTTACTTGGCTTATGGCTTTAAAGATAAAGGATTCAAGTACGGAGCAGGTGTAGATTTTAGAACAACTTTAGAGCGCAACTCATTCTTCCGTGTCGAGTATTTCAATGATGTAGCCGCATCCGGACTTTTTAACCAGAATCTTTGGAATTTCAGAATGACCATTATGAATTCCGGAATGTCTATCCAGAATGATAAATATTATAAGTATGAAGGATTCCGCGCAGGTTACGAAGTGGATCTCAGCAATTCCCTGACGCTAAATGTTTCGGCAAAAAGACAAAAGGAAGAAGCCGTTTTTGATTATGCTTACAGAAACAGAACGGGAAGTTTCGACAATTTTAGTTCGTTGGCGACTATCAAATTTTCTCCAAACAGCAAGAATATAATGACACCGTCTGGAAAATATACCTTTGAACAAAATTTTCCAGAAGTTTATATGAATTATGAACAAGGTTTCAAAAGTCTGGGCGGGGAGCTGAACTACAGCCGCTTCGACATTCTTTATACTCACCAATTCCGAACAATACTGGGTGTTACTGGGACAAGAGCTTATGGTGGTTACTTCACAGGTGATGCGCCGGTGTGGCATCAGTTCGAGATGGGCGGATTGGATTCCAGCAGGGAAAACAGTATTTTTTCAAACTTTAACCTTACCACATACCTTGGCTTCGCTACGATGACATCGGGAAAGTATTTCAATGATAAATTTGCAGGCTATTATTTTACACACCGTATTCCTTGGTATTTCAAAAGTATTGGAAAAAATACCTCCAGCTTTGATATTGTTTACAAAGGAATCATCGGGAATATGAGAAACCCGGAATATCACCAATTTGATTACAGTCCGCTAAATCATCTTTACCAGGAGATTGGTTTGGAAAATAATAATTTCCTAAGCACCAAGTTCAACCTTGGACTGTTTTATAGAGTTGGCTATTATAATACCAGTAAGTTTGCTGATAATTTTGCAATACAGCTAAAGTTGAAGGTTTTAGGTTTTTAGCAGTGGAAGAGTTATTCAAACAGCAAGTTTATCAGGTCGTCAGGCTTATACCGAAAGGCAAAATTTCCACTTACGGCGCTATTGCAAAAGCTGTAGGCTATCCAAATCATTCCCGGCAGGTCGGGCACGCGATGGGCGTTTGTCCGAAGGATGTTCCTGCACATCGTGTCATCAATAGCTCTGGAAAACTATCTGTTCCATCGTTTCGGGAAAGGCTCGAAATTGAAAATGTTGTTGTGCAGGAAAATGGTCAGATTAAGGATTTTAAAAAGTTATTTTGGAACCCTTTGGAAGAATTATAAAGCAAAAGCCATCTCAATCGAGATGGCTTCTTTGTTATAAATTTCAATAATTTCAGTTATCAATTAATTATTTAAACGCTTCAATTGCTTTGTTGATAGCATCAATTTGTTGATTGATTGTTGCGCTGTTTGGGTTTGCTTTCAGAACCTCCATTTTCTTTGCAAGTCCGTCTTTCAACATTTGCACAATCATCATTTTTACTTGAGGATTATCCGGCATTTGAGATTTAGCCTGTTGTAGAACTTTGGTTACTTTTTCTGTCGCTTTCAGGTTGTCCGAAGACATTATCCAGTTGTAACCCTCTTCCGCAGATTTGCCAAGCGTCGGATCTTGGAATTTGATGAACGGGTAAAAAGCCACAGTAGTTCCGATTGCCGGCATCTGCTTTTCAATCTTTTTGGATACAATAAGAGGAAGCAACTTAGATATCAAATCATCGGACGCACCATTCAGGTCAATATTTTCTATTGCTGTCACCGCTTTTGAAGGGTCTAATTCTGCAATTCCTGCTAGTGAAGCACCTTTTACAGCATTAGAAACAGCAGACAGTCCTTTTTCATAAACCGAAGCGTACTTAGCATTTTTAGTTTTTGTAAGAGCAGTAATTGCGGCAGCTTGAACCAGAGTTTTTGGATCGTTGGAAGCTAATTTTTCAACTTCTGCCGTTAATGCTTTTGCTTGATCAGTATTAGAAAGATCAATCTGTTCCAAAGCTTTCTCTCTGATTCTGAAGTACGGATCTTTAATTGCAGCTGCTAATAATTTGATAACGGCAGGGCTTTTTGCATCGGCTTTTTCAATGCCTTCTAAAGCAGCATATTTACTTTTTAATTCTTTCGAACCTGTAAACTGTAATAAGTTTTGTTCAGGAGTTTTAGAATCGGTAACATCTGTAACCAGGATTCCGTCTGCGTTGATATTGATTAAATCAGGTGTTTTAGAAGAATCAAAAGTGAAACTGTTCTTAGCTTTCGCATTTACCCAAACATTGAAACGCTTTGGTTTCCCATTATCATAAACATCGATTGCCAAAGGAAATTCGAAAGGCTGATCCTGAGATTGATTAATTACTAAAGTAATTTGTTTTTTAACAGGCTCGTAAGTTGAAGTATAATTCAATTTCGGGTGTCCGCTTCCAAAATACCATTGGTTGAAGAACCAGTTCAAATCCTTTCCAGACACTTTCTCAAAAGCTAATCTTAATTGATGAGCTTCTGCATTTTCATATTCATAAGTTTTAAGAAACTCCGTGATTCCTGCGAAGAAAGCATCATCGCCCAGATAATTTCTCAGCATATGAAGAATGCCTCCACCTTTTTGATAAGTTACCAAATCGAAAACATCCTCACGAGAAGCATAATCGAATCTTACCAAATCTTTTTTGAAATCTCCAGGATTGTGAATGTAAAGGTTCACATCTTCCATCTGATGATAATCTGCCTGATCTTTCCCGTACTTATATTCGTTCCAGAGATATTCTGAATAATTAGCAAAAGATTCGTTAACAGTCAAATTGCTCCAGCTTTCCGCCGTAACCAAATCTCCAAACCAATGATGGAACAATTCGTGAGCGATGGTGTCTTCCCATTTATTCTCATCGATTAATTGTCCAGGCTTTTGAAGAATATCACTTCCGTGAAGCGTTGCTGTTGTATTTTCCATAGCTCCGGAAACATAATCTCTTCCTGAGATTTGCGCATATTTTGCCCAAGGATAATCGTAGCCTAATTTTTTAGAGAAAAACTCAATCATCTCTGGCGTGTTGCCGTAAATCTGTTTTGCATAAGGCTCATATTCCTTCTCGATATAATAATCTACTGGAATATTTCTCCACTTGTCTTTCACCACAGCATATTCTCCAACGCCCATAAAGAAAAGATAAGTCGAATGTCTCTTATCCATTACCCAATGGTCGGTTCTCATATTTCCGGATTCTTTTTGAGAATCTTTCAGAATTCCGTTGGATAGTGTTACGTATTTATCAGGAACAGTCATATAGATTTCCTGAGTTGTTTTTTGGTTGGATTTATCAATTGTTGGGAACCAAGCAGATGAAGATTCTGTTTCGCCCTGAGTCCAGATTTGAGTCGGCTTATCTGGGTCTTTGCCTTGAGGATTGATGAAATAAAGACCTTTCGCATCGTTAATCGCTGCACTTCCAGCTTGTTTTACTTCATTTGGACGTGCTGTATATTTGATGTAAACTGTATAATCCTGATTTTTCTGATAAGTTTTATCTAGTGTGATTTTTAGCTCATCATTTTTATAATCGAATTTAAGAGGCGACTTGGAACCATTTTTATCCAAAGCCACTTCGTGAATCAACATTCCTTTTGCATCAAGAACCAATTCGTTGGTTGCATAAAAAAACGGACTAGCAGTCAGCCATTCTTCGCCGTTCATTTGTTCTTTCTGATAATCGAAATTGACTTTCAGCTTGGTATGTTTTAGCTCTGTCGTTTTGGTATGCGTCGCTCTGTAAGGAACTTTTCTTCCAGAGGTTTCCGTTTGTGCAAAAGCAACATTTGAATTAAAAATTGCACCTAGGAAAAGTGCCGCAATGAATATTTTTTTCATTCTTCCGAATTTATAATCGATGTTATTTTAAAGTTTTATAAGTATTTTATTTTAAAGAATTGTTACAAAAAAAGTGAAGGTTGACTTCACTATATTTTTATTTCCCTAAAAGTTTTATTACGTTTTCAGGATTACCTTTTGAAGGTAAAAATAATAAGATTTCAACAGAATCAGCCTGAATGTCAAAATATACTTTCACTTGTTTCTTTCCTAATAAAGCAAATCTTAATTTATTGTCTGAATCTACTGTAGGATAAGAAATTATTTTATCATTCAATGATTGTTTAAATTTCTTCAAATCAGTTTTGAATAGTTTTAATTCTTTCTGAGTCCAGCGATAATTCAAAAAATTAGTTATTTCTTGAAGACTTTTAATAGCATCTTTTGAAAAAACTATTTTCATTTTTTATTAAAGATAGAATCAATTAATTCATCTGAGAACTCCTCATATTCTCCGTGTTTTATTTGATTTCTGCTCTGTTCAATTAATTGTTTAAATTCATCAGAATTTTCAATCTCTTCCCAAGAATAAGTCTTATCACCCTCAGTAATCTCAACATTCTTAATTCCTTTTATCTGCGACAAAAGTTTTTTAATGAAAGGAACATCTGCATATTCGTCTAAACTGATTCTAATTTCCATAATTTCAGGATTTTAATCAAAGTTAATGAATTTATTACTAAAAACTTAAATCGCCACCGGCGCTTTAATTCCCGGATGCGGGTCATAATTTTCTAAAGTAAAATCCTCAAAATCAAAATCAAAAATATCTTTGATTTCTGGATTCAGTTTCATCGTGGGTAAAGGTCTTGTTTCTCTTGAAAGCTGTTTCTGAACCTGCTCAAAGTGATTATTGTAAATATGAACATCCCCGAAAGTATGAACGTAATCGCCAACTTCAAGCCCCGTAACCTGTGCAACCATCATCAATAAAAGCGCATAACTAGCGATGTTGAAAGGAACACCCAAGAAAACATCCGCACTTCTTTGGTACAACTGAAGCGACAATTTTCCATCCGCAACATAAAACTGAAACAAAGTGTGACAAGGCGCCAAAGCCATATTCGGGATTTCGGCAGCGTTCCAAGCGGAAACAATTAATCTTCGGGAATCTGGGTTTTTCTTGATTTGTTCAATCACTTCCGAAAATTGGTCAACCACTTTTCCATCTGCTCCGCTCCAGCTTCTCCATTGTGCGCCGTAAACTGGACCCAAATCTCCGTTTTCATCTGCCCATTCGTTCCAGATTGAAACACCATTGTCAGTCAAGTATTTGATATTCGTGTCGCCTTTTATAAACCAAAGCAATTCATATATAATAGATTTCAAATGAACTTTTTTTGTAGTTACCAAAGGAAATCCTTTTGACAAATCATAACGCAACTGGTAACCAAAAACACTGCGTGTTCCAGTTCCTGTTCTGTCGGTTTTATCGGTTCCGTTGTCTAAAATATGTTGAAGTAAATCCAGGTAGTTTTGCATTATGAAAGCTAAAAATTATAAATACAAAATAAAGAAATTTTAGTTGAAAACGAGCAAGAACAACAAATAATTAACGATAGAGTAAAGCTGTTCTTCCATAAAATCCTGCTGTTCGTCGAAAAGATTTGATATTATTTTCTATATGCAACAACTTTGTTCCCGTAAAACAGACGAACAATGCAAAAATATATCATCATAGCGCTTTTCATCGGAATCCTTGCTCCGGCTCAAAAAGTATGGACGCTAGAGGATTGTCTAGATTACGCTGTAAAAAACAACATTACTGTAAAGAAAACGGTTTTGGACAAGACAACTGCTTCTTTGAATTATCAACAGCAGATGAATAACAAACTTCCGACCATTTACGGAACTACATCTCTCGGTTTGACAAATGGTTCCAGTATCGACCCGATTACGAGTTCATTTGTGAATCAAAATATCTTGTCAAATAGTTTTGGGTTGAGTGGAAATATGACGATTTATCAGGGCAATAAGCTGAATCTTCAAATCGAACAAAACAAAATGATTCTCGACCAAAAAGCACTTGAAATCACAAAAGCAGGTTACAAACCGACACTTTCTGCAACTGCAGGTTTGAATACAGGTTTTACAAGCACACAGGATTACAGCTATTTTAATCAGTTTAAAAATAATTTCAACAAGTCCGTTGGTTTATCATTGAATGTTCCAATACTCTCGAAAAAGCAAAATGATACGAATGTCAAATTAGCTCAAATCGATATCGAACAGAATAAATTAGACAAAATCAGTGCAAGCAAAACCTTGTATTCTTCGATAGAAACCGCTTGGCAAAATGCAATCGCGAATCAGGCTCAGCAAAAATCATCGAAAGTAGCGAGAGACAACGCAAAACTGGCTTATGATTTAGCCAGTAAAAAATATGAATTCGGAGGCTTGACGACAACGGAATTGGCAGTAAGCCGAAACACTTATCTGGCCAACGAGCAAACCTATCTGCAATCAAAATATATGTCAGTTTTATACACGCAGTTATTGAATTTCTATCAAGGGAAAACATTAACAGCAAACTAAAATATCTCAATAAGAATAAACTTGTTTATTCCTTAAAAATTTAACATTAAGAATTTTAGGAAATTAAAAAATTGAATATTTAAGAATTGATAAATCAATTTGAATAAGATATTAAGGCATTTAACTTAAATACTTAATGTTTAAAAACAAAAAATCATTAGTGAAAATCAAGCATAAATGATTCAGAAAAAGAAATTAAAAATCCAGAGCTATGAATTCAAAATATAAAAAATACTTCAAAAACTCCATTATTGTTCTTGTTGCAGCGATTGTCGTATTCTTCGGATACAAATATTTTACGACAGAGAAAAAAGCGAATATCGCTGTTCAAACTGTGAAATTGTCCAAACAGAATGTCACAACTTCTGTTACCGCAACCGGAACGGTGGAACCCGTGGATCAAGTGGAGGTCGGAACGCAAGTTTCAGGAATTATCAATCATATCTATGCGGATTATAATTCTCCTGTGAAAAAAGGTCAGCTTTTGGCGGAATTGGATAAAACCAATCTTCAGGAATCTGTGAACAATGCTTTGGCACAATACAATGCATCACTCAACGAACTGAATTATTACCAGCAAAATTATAATCGTCAAAACAATATGTACAAATCTGGTGTCATCAGTAAAGCAGATTATGAACAGGCGGCTTATCAGGTGAAAAATTCTCAGCAAACAGTAAGTCAGAGAAAAACAGCTTTGGCGCAGGCGAGAACCAATTTGAGTTATGCCAATATTTATGCTCCGATTGACGGAATTATCCTAAGTAGAGAAGTGGAAGAAGGACAAACCGTTGCAGCCAGTATGACAACTCCGACATTATTCACAATTGCAAAAGATATTACAAAAATGCAGGTGGAAGCTGATGTTGACGAAGCCGATATAGGCGGAGTAGAAGTTGGTCAACGGGTGAGTTTCACGGTTGATGCTTATCCACAGGAAGAATTCAGCGGTCGTGTTCGTCAGGTTCGTTTGTCCGCAACTACAGAATCGAATGTTGTGACCTACACAGTAATCATCGATGCAGACAATCCCGAACAAAAATTGAAACCTGGATTAACAGCAACCATCACGATTTTCACTCAGGAATTGAAAGATATCGATACAGTTCCGGCTGCGGCAATTGCTTTCAGTCCAGATACGGAAACTTTGCAGAAATATTATCAGCAAAATCAAATCACAGCGAAAATTCCTGAAATCAAAACCGGAAAAAACAAAGAAAAATACATTTGGATTAAAAATAACGACGGCAGTCTTTCCCAAAAATTAATCACAATCGGAATTAATGACGGAATCAACATCCAAGTAAAAAGCGGATTAACCGGAAGCGAACAAATCGTAACATCATTGGATGAACAAACGGAAGCGGTTGCAAAATCAGAATCTGACGGAAGCAGTCCATTTATGCCAAAAAGACCAAGCAATAACAATAAAAAATCAAGTTCTAACCAAGGTCCACCAAACTAAAGTTGGAGCGTTGAAACGTGAGAGTGTTTGAGAATCAATTATCATTTATCATCAATCATTTATTATGAAACCCATCATCAAAATAGAAAACCTGAAACGCGAATTCAGAATGGGCGACGAAATCGTTCACGCTTTGAAAGGCATCGATTTGACCATCAACGAAGGCGAATTTGTGACGATTATGGGAACCAGTGGTTCGGGAAAATCAACATTCCTTAATGTTTTGGGATGTCTCGACCAGCCATCTTCCGGAACTTACGAGCTGGACGGCGTTTTGGTAAAAGATTTAAACAAAAACCAACTGGCAGAAATCAGAAATACCAAAATCGGATTCATATTTCAGTCCTACAATTTATTGGCAAGAACCAGCGCGCTGGAAAACGTAGAGTTGCCTTTGCTCTACAATTCCAAAGTGTCGGCGGAAGAGAGAAGGGAGCGCGCTGTGAAAGCCTTAAAACAAGTCGGTCTGGAGAGTAGAATGGGACACGTTCCGAGCCAGCTTTCCGGTGGACAACAGCAGAGAGTTGCTATTGCCAGAGCGTTGGTCAATCATCCGATAATCCTATTGGCAGACGAGGCGACCGGAAATCTCGACACAAGAACTTCCTACGAAGTGATGAATCTTTTTCAGGAACTCAACGACCAAGGAATCACAATTGGATTCGTAACCCACGAGGACGATATTGCAAGATTCAGCAAGCGAACCGTGATTTTGAGGGACGGATTAATCAAAGAAGATAAAGCTGTAGAAAACCGACTGATTGCCAAAGAAGAATTATTAAAACTTCCAAAAGCAGAATGATTTGACTTCGTCGAACCACTGC
>DLND01000039.1 GCA_002476905.1 Flavobacteriales bacterium UBA7519 | reverse complement strand
GTTAAATAGTTTTAACTTTGTCTAGAAATTAAACTTTTCATAATATAAACTATTTTTATTACAATCAGTAAATGAAATCTAAAATTTGGCTTTCATCGCCGCACATGGGCGGAGGGGAAATGAAGTATGTACAGGAGGCGTTCGATCAAAATTGGGTGGCGCCACTGGGGAAAAATGTTGATGAATTTGAAAATGCCATTCAAGAATTTATAGAAGAAGGTAAATTTGTTGCAGCACTGAGTTCAGGAACAGCAGCTTTGCACTTAGCACTTATACAATTGGGTGTAGGATATGGTGATGAAGTTATTTGCCAATCCTTCACATTTTCAGCATCAGCAAATCCTATAAAATATCTTGGTGCAAATCCTGTTTTTGTAGATTCGGATCAGGTAAATTGGAATATGTCACCTTTTTTTCTAGAAGAAGCAATAAAGGACAGAATTTCAAAAAACAAAAAACCCAAAGCCGTTATAGTAGTTCATCTCTATGGTATGCCAGCATTGATGGATGAAATTATAGCAATCTGTTCTAAATATGAGATTCCGTTGATTGAAGACAGTGCGGAAGCATTAGGTTCTACTTATAAAGGTAAAAAATGCGGAACTTTTGGTGATTTTGCCATTCTATCTTTTAATGGAAATAAAATCATAACAACATCTGGGGGTGGTGCATTAGTTTGTCCGACAAAAGAAACTAAAGAGAAAACAATTTTTCTATCAACTCAGGCTAGAGATAATGCTCCGCACTATCAACATTCTGAAATTGGATATAATTATAGGTTAAGTAATATATGTGCTGGAATAGGTAGGGGACAGATGGAGGTGCTTTCCGACCGCATTCAGCAAAGAAGAGCCATAAATGATTTTTACAAAGATGTTTTTTCAAATATTGACGCTGTAAACCTTTTTTCAGAGGCTAGTTCAGATTTTTTTTCCAATCATTGGCTTTCAAGTATTACGATAGATAAAAAAGTAACGACACGGACAAATCAAGAATTAATGGCAGCTTTTGCCGAGGAGAATATAGAAACACGTCCTCTGTGGAAACCTATGCACCTCCAACCTGTTTTTAATAATTGTCAATATTATGGCGAAACTGTTTCTGAAGAATTATTTACAGCAGGCTTATGTCTGCCTTCAGGATCAAATATTACCAACGACGATAAAAACAGAATTTATGAGGTCATAAGTAATTACCAATTTTAATAATTAATAACCGAAGATGAATAAGGTTAAAAATGCCGGCAAATTATCATTAAGTGATAGTGTTTTAGAACTTTTTGATCTAAAATTTTTACCAAGGTGGGTGATACTTGTTATTGATATATTACTGTTGCTAATGTCACTTTTGGTTTCGCATCTCCTTATTTTGGAGTTAAATGTGAAGCATTATAATGTCTTTCCTCTTTTTTATGTTTTTTTAGCTATCATAGGAACTAATGTTCTGTATATGTATATATTCAAAACATATCTTGGGGTGATAAGGCATTCTACATTTGTAGATCTTTTTAAGATTTTTATGGCTAATCTAAGCTGTGTTTTAACTATATTAATCATAAACTACTCCTATTATATTACTTTTCAGAAAAAGCTAATACTCGTTCCGTTTCTAGGGCTTTATTTTGCTATTTCCTGCCTCTTCTTATTTGTTTTCAGATTATGTGTGAAAGGCATTTTTAACATAATTAAGGAAAATAAAAGAAGTTCCAGCAGAAAAAAAATATTTATCCTGGGTGATGATGATACATCTGTTGCTATAGCTCAGGTTATTCTCTCGAATCCGAACCTGCCTTTTGACATTAAAGGATTTATTTCTTATAATACAAAGAAAGTAATAATCAAACTTTTAGATAAAAAAATTATCTCAAGAACTGATTTCATTAACGCTCTTGAAAATGGAAAAAGTGAGGTAGATGGAGTCCTTGTGATAAAAGAAGCATTACATAAAGACGAGCTTGATTTTTGGGTGAATCTGTTCTTGGAACATAATCTGAAAATTTATAAAGCGCCATCGATGCAAAAACTAAGAAGTAAAGATATTATAAACAATATCAAAACTATTCAGATAGAGGATTTGCTAAATAGGAAGCAAATAAAACTGGATAATTTGGAAGTGAAAAAAAGACATTTTCAAAAAACCATATTAGTCACAGGAGGGGCAGGATCAATTGGAGGAGAAATTGTGAAGCAGGTTGCTTTATTAGAGCCATTGCAAATAGTTATCCTGGATCAGTCTGAAACGCCATTATACGAAACTGAGCTGGAAATGAGAGAGATGTATCCTCATATTAGTTTTAAATTTGTTCTCGCAGATATATCAAACTACAGCCGACTGGAGCCTTTATTCGAAAAGTACAATTTCTCAATGGTTTATCACGCGGCTGCATATAAACATGTACCGCTGGTAGAAGATAATCCTCACGAAGCTGTTTTGGTAAATGTTCTTGGAACCAAAAATTTGTCATTGCTGGCCAGCAAATATAATGTGAATAGATTTGTGATGGTTTCTACAGATAAAGCTGTGAATCCTACCAATGTAATGGGCGCTTCTAAGCGTGTGGCTGAGCTATTTGTTCAGTCATTACAGAATGTAGAAGGCAATTCGACAAAATTTATAACAACACGCTTTGGAAATGTTTTGGGATCCAATGGATCCGTAATTCCACATTTTCGTAAACAGATAGAAAAAGGAGGTCCGGTAACGATTACACACCCAAACATTGTTAGGTATTTTATGACCATAGCTGAAGCTTGTGAATTAGTTCTAAATGCTGGAACAATGGGATCAGGAGGTGAGATCTACGTTTTCGATATGGGAGATCCTGTGAAAATTCTTGATCTAGCAAAGAGAATGATAAAACTTTCAGGTTTTGAACCAGACTTGGATATAAAAATTATTTACACAGGGCTGAGGCCTGGTGAGAAACTGTATGAAGAGCTTCTTAGCGACAATACCCGAACTTTGCCCACCTCTCACGAAAAGATTATGATCTCAAAAGATCCGTCGATGCAGTTCTCTGAGATTGATCAAATGACAGATCTCGTAATTGAATTTTCAAGAAAAGAAGAGAAGCAGGAAATTGTGAGGATCTTAAAATCTATCGTAAAAGAATTTAAAAGCAATAATTCTATTTACGAATCGTTAGATAAATAAGAATTCCTATATTTGCAAACCTTCAGTTAAGAATTAAAGTTTATGAGAAGAGTTTTATCCATATTTTTTATGGTTTTTGTCCTATTGATGGTCTTTTCGTGTAATACGAAAAAAAATATTCAATACTTTAAAAACATCGAGGATGTTGCTATAAAAGAGTCGATAAGAGCAAATACATCAACAATACAACCTGGTGATATGTTAGGCATTGTGGTGCTGGCTAAAGACAATGAAGTAGCTAAACCATTCAATCAAAATTACTATTCAACAGATATGTCTCAGTACTCTTCTGTACCTAGTAGAAGTGCTTCTGTAGAACCTATTTACATTGTGGATAGTAAGGGTAATATAGACTTCCCAATTTTAGGATCTATTAATACCACAAGTCTTAACGTGGATCAATTGAGGGAGATACTAAAAGATAAACTTTCGAAATACATTAAAAATCCAGGCGTTAATTTAAGAACTGTAAACTATAAAGTTACCGTATTAGGAGAAGTTAATAGAACAGGTACTTTTACCATTGATAGCGGTCAACCTACCACTATTCTAAATGTTTTAGGATTGGCAGGAGACCTTACTATTTATGGTGAAAGAAAAAATGTTTTAGTGATAAGAAATGTAGATGGTGTTACAACGAAAGAGTACATAGATCTAACCAGTGCAGATTTGTTTAACTCTCCATATTATTACGTAAAGCAAAATGATGTAATCTATGTTACTCCAAACAAAGCTAGACAAAGTGCCTCTTCTTATGGGCCAGAAATTGGAGTAATTATTTCTGTAGTATCGGTGGTTGTGGGTGTTTTAGCTCTTGTATTTAGATAAAACTTATAATAACCAGTATTTTAATAACGTTAAAATATTTGTAAATTTTACGATATATTTTTAAAAATAATAACTCATTTAATGGAATTGACTAAAAAGGAAGAAGAACTTAATTTAAGAGAGATAATTAAACCATATGTGAAGAAATGGCATTGGTTTGTACTTTCAGTTTTTTTTACAATCATTTTGGCAATCTGCTACATACTTTTTACTACTCCCGTTTTTAAAATTCAATCTTCTGTTTTAATAAAAGATGCAAAAAAAATGTCAAGTGCATCGGGAGACTTTGGGGTTTTATCTGGATTAGGAGGTTTTGCTGGTATGGGAACAAACAGCATAGAAAATGAATTGGAAATCTTTAAGTCTAAAAGAATCGTAGAAGATGTTGCTAGGAATCTTAAATTTCAAGTTTCTATATATTCTAGAGAAAAATTTCACGATGTAGAACTTTATAAGGATACTAATCCTTTTGACGTTTTGGTAATCAACGAAAAGAAATACGAAGAGTTACCAAAAAAACCAATTGACGTCAAAATATCCGGTGATAAAATTGTTCTTTCATCAAAAGAGCTAAATCAAGATATTGTTACTACATTCAACAAAACTATTAGTTTGCCTTATGCTAATCTAATGATTACTAAAAATCCAAATTTTAACAGGTATAAGGTTAGAAAACTGGATTTGAATGATTTTTATATTACATATTCTGATTTTGATGGGATTGTTAACGATTACCAGGAAAATTTAGAAGTAGATCTTGCGGATAAGGATGCAACTGTAATTTCGCTCTCTATGGCACATCCCAACAAGGATAAAGCTAAAAACTTTCTTAATAACCTTGTCACTGTATACAATGAGTATGCGCTCACTGACAAAAATACCGAATCTAAGCAAACAAAAGATTTCATTGATGAAAGAATTGTGCTTATCTCAAAGGAACTTGGAGATGTAGAAAGTGATAAAGAAAGATTTAAAGTAGAGAATGATATTGTAGACCTAGCCACAGAAGCTAGAATAAATTTGCAGATATCTACAGAAACAAGGCGAAAAAGTTTGGAGCTAGATACGCAGATAGAAATAAGTAAAATGCTTCTAAATTATATTGATGCACAATCCAATAATTATCAAGTTCTACCTACTAATATCGGATTAGATAATACAACAGCTACCTCTAATATTTCTGCCTATAATAAACTTGTAATAGACAGAAACAGACTTTTAGAAAATGCGACACCGGATAATCCACTTGTAAAAGAAATCACAAAAGATATCCAAAGTCTGAAGACTGCCATAAGAGAAAGTATTCAGAGATATTTAATAAATCTTAATGCAACAAAAAGACAAGTTGATTCTGAAAATGGTAGCAATGAGAGTGAAATAAGAAAACTACCGAAGCAAGAAAAACTTTTTAGAAATATTGAAAGACAGCAGCAAATAAAAGAAAATCTTTACTTGTTACTGTTGCAAAAAAGAGAAGAAGCAGCAATCTCTATGGCTATGACTGGAGAGAAAGCAAGAGTTGTAGATTATGCTTATGTTGCTAAAAAACCTATTGCTCCCAAAAAATTAATCGCTCTATTAGTTTCCCTCGTTGTTGGGCTTCTAATTCCGGTAGCAATTATTTATTTGAAAGAATTGTTGAATAATAAAATTATAAATAAGAATGATCTTGAAAAACTGACTAAAAATCCAGTTTTATGTGAGATTCCAAGATTATATAAAAATGACAATAAAATCATTACTAAAAACGATCTTTCTCCTTTAGCAGAAGCTTTTAGAATTCTGGTAACTAATCTAAGCTTCGTACTACCAAAAAGTAACTATGCTAAAAAGATATTTGTTACCTCTACTGTAAAAGGCGAAGGGAAGACTTTTGTATCAGTAAACTTAGCACTAGCATTTGCATCACCATCGAAAAAAGTATTGGTAATTGGCTCTGATATTAGAAATCCTCAGTTGCAGAGATATAATCCTTCAATGAAAAATTCAAAAGGACTTTCTGAATATTTATACGGTGAAATAACTAATGCAAAAGAGATTATTTATCCTAGTGGATTCAATCCTAACTGTGATTTTATTTATTCCGGCGTAATACCTCCTAATCCAACAGAACTGCTACAAAATGGTAGATACGAGGAGCTTTTAGACTCATTAAAACTTGATTATGATTACATAATCCTTGATACCGCACCATTAATGTTAGTGTCGGATTCTTTATTAATCGCAGATGTAGCAGATGTAACAATTTATGTAACAAGATCGGAAGTAACTAAGAAGGATTTTATAGAATTTGCAAACAACACTGTTGATTCACTTAAAATTAAAAATGTAAGCTTTGTCGTTAATGATGTCCATAAAAGTAATTTTGGGTATGGCAATAAGTATGGCTATGGTTATCAAGCAGAGGAAAGAAAATGGTGGCAATTTTTAAAATAAAAACACATACAAATGAAAAAAAACTTAATTGTTTTTGGTACAAGACCAGAAGCTATAAAGATGATTCCGTTGCTAAATAAGTTTAAGGAATTTCCTGAACTATTTGAAACAAAAGTCTGTGTTACAGCACAACATAGAGAGATGCTGGATCAGGTTTTGGATTTTTTTGACGTTACACCAGATTATGATTTGAATATAATGAAGCCTGGGCAAGATTTATATTCTTTAACATCTGATATTATTAGTCAAATGAAAGATGTCTTACAAGATTTTTCTCCAGATTATGTATACGTACATGGCGATACAACTACTACTATGGCTACAGCTATTGCAGCATTTTACTCGCATGCAAAAGTTTGCCATGTTGAAGCTGGCTTAAGAACATTTGATAAAAAATCACCATTTCCTGAAGAGATGAACAGGCAAGTGGCAGGAAGAATTGCAGATTATCATTTTGCGCCAACTAGCCAATCAAAAATGAACTTGTTAAAAGAAAATATATCAGAAAATACAATTCTAGTAACAGGTAATACAGTTATAGATGCTCTTATGGATAGCTCCTCTAGAGTAGAAAATTATTATAATAAAGAAATTGAAAGTATAAAAAACAAAGTTGATTTAAATAAAAAAATAATATTAGTTACAGGTCATCGTAGAGAAAACCATGGGCAAGGTTTTATCAATATTTGTTTAGCATTGAAAGAATTAGCTCATCTAAATCCAGAAATTCAAATTTTATACCCTGTTCACTTAAATCCTAATGTTAAAAATGTTGTTTACGAATTATTAGCAGATATAAAAAATATAATTCTAATAGAACCATTATCATATCCATCATTTGTTTGGATAATGAAAAAGTCCTACATTGTGCTCACAGATTCAGGTGGGATTCAGGAAGAAGCTCCTAGTCTAGGAAAACCTGTACTTGTTATGAGAGATACGACTGAAAGACCAGAATCTGTAGAAGCAGGAACCGTCATTTTAGTAGGAAGTAATAAAGATAAAATTGTAAGTGAAACAATGAATTTGCTTAACGACAAAGATTTTTACAAAAAAACCAGCGAAATACATAACCCTTATGGAGACGGAATGGCAAGTGAAAGGATTGTAAATTTTATAGCTCAACTATAATTTCATAGGATGATTGTGTTTGGTGAAAAAATTAATAAGTTATTGCAAAATGACGTTAATAAAAGAATATTTAACCATAGTGTTTGGATATTATTAGGGAATATAGTATCCAAAGCAACATTACTGCTTTCAACTATTCTTATATCAAAAATTCTTTTAAAGCAAGAGTATGGTCAGTTTGGAATTTTGAAGTCTACTATAATTATGTTTAGTGCCTTTGCAGGACTGGAATTAGGATTAACAGCTACTAAGTACATCTCACAGTATAAACATTCCGACAAAGAAAAAATTGAAAATATAATTGGATTGTCCAATTTTTTCTCAATAGGCATCAGTTTTATTATATCACTTTTAATATATCTATTTTCTGAACAAATTGCACATTGGATTAATGCACCAAATTTATCTCTAAGTATAAAGATAAGCTCATTTATTATTTTATTTTCTTCTGTAAATGGAATACAAAATGGAATTTTTTCTGGATTAGAAAAATTTAAAGAATTATCAATAAATACTTCTATTGCTGGAGTTTTGTCCTCCATAGGAATGGTTTTTGGAGCAAAATATTACGGACTATTAGGAGTGGTTGTCTTTTTTGGAAGCAATTATCTGATTTTAAGTATATTAAATTATTTTTTACTTAAAAGATTTTTTTATTCAAACTATAGTGTTAATTTACTTAGAAAAAGAAACTTTAGAGAGCTAAGAGTAATTTGGAAATTTAGCTTACCTGCAATTTTGGCAGCACTTATGGTAGCACCAATATCATGGGTCTGTAATTATATTTTGGTAAAACAACCATCAGGTTATGTCCAGATGGCCTATTTTGATATAGCAAATCAGTGGAGAAATACAATATTGTTTATTCCAACTGCTTTATCTCAAATTGCATTGCCAATGTTGTCTGCTGCTGTCCAAGATCCTAAACTTTACAAAAGCACCTATGTTAAAAACATAAAGCTTAATTTTTATATTGCTATGGCTATGGTTGTAGTTTTTGTAATTGCCTCACCATTTATTGTCTATACATATGGAAAAGAATATCAAGATGCATTGTATCCTTTGATAATTATGTTTGTTACTACGGGCTTGATTGCTCTTAATAATGTAATAGGACAGGTTATAGCTAGTAAAAATAAAATGTGGTTAGGTTTTTTTGTAAATCTGATATGGGGAATCATTTTAATTATACTTAGTTATATCTTTATCAGAATATTCCATTGGGGAGCAGTCGGGATTAGTTTAGCATACCTAATCAGTTATATGGTTCATACTGCAGTACAATTTTTACTAATCAGGAATATTTTGAAAATATGATTTTATTTTTATCCAAATATCCGCAAACGGAAGAAGATTTTCGAGATGGACTATATCAACGAGTAATTCATATAGACTCACTCTTTGAAGGTAAGAAAAAAGTATATCTTTTCACCTCTCCATATAGATTCTTTAAAAAAACATATATCGCAGAGACAGATCAAAATAGAGTTATAATTCGTTGTAATCTTATTCTACATATAGGACTCATATTAAACCTGTATAGAAAATCAAAAACGATCTATATCCATTCTATACACAATTTGCTTTACCAATTCATGTTCTTTAAAATTTTCAATAGAAAATATGTTTTGGATTTGCATGGTTTGGTTCCCGAAGAATTTCTTTTGGAAGGAGATCGTAAAAGATCTATAATTTTTGGAGCACTGGAAAAATATATTTATAATAATCTTAAATTTGTTATTGGTGTTACACAGAGACTTGTAAATCATTATCAAAAAAAATATCCATTTGCAAATACAGAATATATTGTTTATCCAATACTTCCAAATAATTTAGAAGATATTTCTGATGAAGAAATAAAAATGGCAACCAATGCGGATATAGTAAATTTTATCTATAGTGGTAATCTTCAAGCCTGGCAAAACATAGATTTCATGATTGATAATATCAAACTCATAAGTAACAATCAACAGTATTTTTTTCAAATTCTTACAGGTGAGGTCGAGGAAATGAAAAACAAATTTCTTGATAAAAATATTGATATGAGTAATATTGATATAAGGGGAGTAAGAGCTGATGAACTTGCTGCTTATTATAAAAAAGCTCATTATGGATTTGTTTTGAGAAATGATATTCCTATTAATAATGTGGCTTGTCCTACAAAATTGGTAGAATATATGAATTATGGAATTGTGCCAATCGTTTTATCAGATGAAATTGGAGATTTCAAAAGTATGGGTTATGAAAGTCTTTCTGTAAATAACATCTCTGAAAATATATTGTCGCAAAAAAGCCTGCGTAACATAGAAATTATAAAAGAGCTATATAAAGAAAGCAGCAAAATAAAAACCTTAATCAAAAATTTATACTAAAAAAAATTAATTTTACCCACAACCGACTGTAATATATTAAAGAAGTTTTTTATATTTTGAAAAAACTTTAAATTATCAGACATAATGATTAACGTCTTCTTTGCACTATTTACGCTTTTTACGATTTTATATTTTATTAATATAAAAAATAAAACCATTTCTAATATTATCTTTGTTTTATGTGGTATAGTGCTTATTCTGGTTGCCGGACTGCGTGAAAAAGGTTTAGATAAGGATAATTATATATATAGGGGCTATTGGATGACCAATAATCTAAAAGACCTTGTTGAAAATTCTTTTATATTAATTAGAAATTTTGTGAAATTTGATTTAGGATTAAAGTTTCAGAGCTTTTTATTAATCTATGCTTTTTTGGGAGTAACGTTCAAATTAATTTCTGTAAAAAAATTATCCCCTTTAATATGGGGTTCATTACTGGTATATTTCTCACATTATTTTTTATTACATGAGTTTACCCAGATAAGAATTGGTGTTGCTACTGGCTTTCTGTTACTCTCTCTGTATTACTTGTCTAATAAAAATTATCTGGTATTTTACATATTTGCAGCAATAGCAATATTCTTTCACCAAAGTTGTTTTTTTATTGTTTTATTTCCATTAATCAGAAATACTGAAAAACATATAAAATTTTATTACTGGCTAGTTCCAGCAGGATATTTGTTGTACTTTTTTAATACTTACCTTAATATAAATATTCCAATTCCTTACCTTCAGGAGAGAGTAGAGATATATGAGAAAGCATCAGAATCGGGATTCTTAAAAGATGAAAAAACCAATGTTTTTAATGCCTTGTTTTTAATAAGAATTGTTATTCTGAATGTTTTATTATTTTACTCGAAAAAAATATCTGAGCATTTTCCTGCGGTATATTTGTTGGTGAAGATCTATGCAATTTCTTTATTTACATTTTTATTTCTCTCAAAAATTGCTGTATTTGCTTTTCGGACACAAGAATTATTAGGTGTAGTAGAAATTATTCTTATTCCAAGTTTAGCTTTTATTTTCCCTAAAAAATTAAGATTATATGGTGTTCTTTTAGTATGGAGTATAGCGCTTGTATTATTTCTTATGGATATTTTTTATGTCAAATTACTAATTGTAAAGTAAAATGAAAGAGGATAATATTGCCATTCTTCTATCTACGTATAATGGAGAAAGTTATTTGAAAAATCAGATAGACTCTATAATTAATCAGGATTTTAAAAACTGGAATTTGTTTATAAGAGATGATGGATCAATAGATAACACCTTGGAAATAGTAGAAGAATATTGTGAAAAGAATAAAAATATCAATCTAATCCCAGATACTTCTAACAAAGGCGCTGCATTGAGTTTTATGGCGTTACTTAATTATGTTGAAGCAGATTACTATATGTTTTGCGATCAGGATGATATTTGGTTTAATAATAAAATAGATACTGTTTTTAAAATTCTTAAAGAAGTAGAAAGAGGTGAACAAAAACCAATTTTAGTTTTTTCAGATGCTCAGGTGGTTGACCAAAATCTTAATATTATGGATAGTTCCTTTTGGAGTTACAATAAAGTGAGTCCTTCTTTACTCCTTTCTCAGCCAGAATATATCTCTATCTTTAATTGTGCTCCAGGTTGTACTATGATTTTTAACAATGCGCTTAAAAATCATCTCTCCGATTATGATAAAAATATTATGATGCATGATTGGTTTATAATGATAAAAGCACTACAAAATGGTACTGTGGAGTTTAGTGATCAAGCTTTGATGATGTATCGACAGCACGAGAATAATGTCATTGGTGCATCGGAAATATCCATCAAAGAAAGAGCACAGAAGCTAACCAAAATAAAAAAAACTTTAAAACTACAAATAGACACATATAATTTTGTAAAGAAATACACGGGAATCAGTATATTCAAATTCTATAATTTAAAAATAAAATTTAATTTCTTAAGACATAGAAAAAGTTTTTAAGTTTGTTTACTATAAAATCCAAAACAATAATAGTTGGTTGTTTTTTTAACTTTTAGGTATAAGATAAGTATTTATGAAGATTAGTGTTTGTATGGCGACATACAATGGAGAAAAATTTATTCAGCAACAAATAGATTCTATTTTAGAACAGTTGTCAGATCGTGATGAGTTAATTATTTCTGATGATGGTAGTACAGATAGTACAATTTCTATTATAAAAAAATATGATGACAAACGTGTCTTCCTATACACTAACAGTGGTATAAATGGCGTTGCTCATAATTTTGAAAACGCATTAAGACATGCCAGCGGAGATTTTATTTTCTTATCAGATCAAGATGATATTTGGGAAGCAGATAAAGTTTCCACACTAGTAAAAGAATTGGCTAATTATGATTGTGTTCTTCATAACGCCTACCTAATTGATGCTGCAGGAGACTTTTTAGAAAATGATTTGTTTTCTATCTATAAATCTAGAAAAGGTTACATAAAAAATTTGTTCAGAAACACATTTGTTGGATGCTGTATGGCTTTCAAAAAGGAGCTGCTCAAAAACATATTGCCAATACCAAAAGAAATAACAATGCATGATATGTGGATAGCATTAATTGCAGAAAAAAAAGGTAAAACTAAATTAATCTCGGACAAATTAATTCAGTATAGAAGGCATGATAATAATGCCTCAACTACTTCTAATAAAACAAAATTTTCTAAATATTATCAACTAAAATATAGGTTGATTATGTTATATTATACTACATTAAGAAATTAAATTGATTGAATTGAAAAATATAGAAGTATCCATTATCACTGTGGGAATGAATCATCTTCATTACCTAAAATCTTTTTTAGATTCATTATATAATTTAAATCTTCCAAAAGTTTCGTTTGAAACGATTTATGTTGATAATTGTTCAACAGATGGTTCTGTGGATTTTATCAAAAAAAATTATCCATCTGTAAAAATTATAGAAAACAAAAATGTTTTAGGTTTTGGAGAAAACAATAATAAAGGAGCCGAAGTTGCAGTAGGAAAATATATTGCTATTATGAATCCTGATCTTGTCTTTTTGAAAGATTCTATTGATAATTTATATAACTACTCAGAAACCTTAGGTTTTGATTCTGTTGTGGCTCCCAAATTGTTGAATCCGGACGGTACAATTCAAAACTCTGTTAGAGGATTTATTACTCCTTGGGTTTTTGTTGCAAGATTGATGACAGGCGGTAATGATAATACAAAGAATAAAATTGTTCAAAATTATCTATGTGAAAATATGGATGTTGATAAACCTCAGTTTATTGATTGGTCAATAGGTGCAGCATTGTTTTTTAAAGCTCATTTATACAAAAAACTGAATGGTTTTGATCCTGCTTATTTTCTATATATGGAAGATGTTGATGTATGTTTGAGAGTATGGAAATTAAATAGCGCTGTTGTCTATTATCCAAAATCTGAGATAATCCATAATCATTTAAGAGCTAGTAGAAAAGTTGGAAAAAAAATGTTTATGCATTTTAAGTCATTACTATTATTTTTCAGTAAGAATGGAATTTTCATCAAATCTAAAAAAAATAATTCAGCTTATTCTCTACCATAAGTTATAATATTTTCAAAGTAGCTGATTTGTCAATATTATATTTCAGTTTAACATCTTTTGTTACATCTATTTTCGCAGAGATAGGCTTTTTACTACTTTTTCCACTGACTTGAACTGCGGTATTCGTTTTACTGGTAGTGCCTTTGAGAGAGCCTTCAACAGAGTTATTTATCATTCTTGCTATACCGGTTCCGGTTCCGTCATTAAAGCTTTTATGATTAATATTGATATCTTTAATAAGATAATTATTGGATTCATTATTTATATATAAACCGGTATAATGTGTTTTTGAAGTATTTATATCAAGATTAATATTTTGAATATTACTATTTGTATCTTTATAAAGCCAGATTAATACTCCGCACCAAGCTGTATTGTTTACTTTTATTTTACCAGTAATATTTTGTGTTGCTAATTGATTGTTAGCTCCAATAATTAGCAAACCAGTGCCGTGGATAACATTGTTTGCTTCCCAATCTATTTTGATATCCTGTGAAGAGATTATAACCATACTGTTATCATAGTCATAGTCGCTTTTACCTGTTACAGTGATGTTTTTGTTGAGTGTTTCTATTTCTATAGTATCGTTCAAATTACGATAGCCATAAACATTCTCCAATATAATATTGTTAGAATTCATAAGTTTTATTCCTCCACCTATTGCAGGATCATTTGGATTGATACGTCTATTTGCCTGAGCTGCGTACTTTAAAGTTAGATTTAAAAATTTTAAATTACTACTATATGTAACATACACTGGAAATACAGAATTCGTGAATTGACTGTTTGTAATCGTAACATCCTTGCAGTGATCTAACCACAATCCCATTTCCATACAAGTTCCAACTGCATAGTCAGTTACGCCAGTTGGTTTTTCTGAAGTGTCAAGCAAATTGCCTAACTGAAGTCCTGAATTAAAATCAGCATTATCAATAACATAATTATTTCCTGTTAAGTACAAAAGAGCAGTATGATCATCAGTATAATATTGTCCCTCGTTATAATTGCCTTTCAGATTCTTATCATTCCATTCCGGTAGTCTTCTTCTTAGCTTGGCACCATTGAATAAAAATGTTGCCGATTTATGTCTTTGCCAAATGTTTCTTTTTAACGGTTCTATCCACAATCCTTTGTTTGCAAAAGCATTGTAATACGTTTTCTTGCCGTCAAAATAAAAAATGCAACCTTCTTCTCCTTTATCTAGCATCTCTTGAATAGCTTTGTAATCGTCTGAGACTCCATCGCCTTTTGCACCAAACATTTCAGGTGTAAGGTGTTTATAAATTCTTTTATAATAAAAATTGTTTTTTTTGTAATAAATTATATTGTCGACAAATTTGTCAGAACTAATTTCTTTTGTTTTTTTACATAAAACTAATTTTTTAGAATAAATATCTTCAAAGAAAGCGGTTTTTGCTGCTTGAGATTTTAAGAAAAAACATAATGCTATTAATATAAAATATTTCATTGGCTTTAAATGAATTATAATTTCGTTTTAAAGTTAAAAAAAACTGTTTACATATATATTTTTTTTATTTTTGCGCATAAATAAACTAACATCTATGAAAACAGAACAAATAGGGATCACTTTCTCAGCATTCGATCTTCTTCACGCGGGTCATATAAAAATGTTGGAAGAGGCCAAAACAGTGTGTGATTATCTTATAGTAGGTCTGCAGATGGATCCTACAATCGATAGACCAAATAAAAATAAACCAACACAATCCGTGGTTGAGCGTTATATACAACTTAAAGCTTGCCGATCTGTAGATGAGATAATTCCTTATAATACAGAAGATGATCTTTTGGATATTCTTAAATCGTTTGTAATAGATGTCAGAATAATAGGTGATGATTACAGAGATAAACAGTTTACAGGAAAAGATTACTGTGAAGAAAAAGGAATACAGATTTATTACAATAAACGTGATCACAGGTTTTCTAGCTCTGCATTGAAAAGAGCTGTATTTGAGCAGGAATTTCAAAAAATAAATAAATAAATAAAGATGAAAATATTAGAAACTTCCCTCAAGGATTGCTACGTTATAGAACCAACAGTTTTCGAAGATGAAAGAGGCTATTTTTACGAAAAATTCAACGAAAAAAGGTTTGAAGAGTTTACAGCTCTTAATGGGCATTTTGTACAGGATAATATTTCAAAATCTTCCTATGGTGTACTGAGAGGTCTTCATTTGCAAAAAGGCGAACACGCCCAAGCAAAACTCGTTTCGTGCCTCGAAGGTAAAGTTTTAGATGTGGCGGTGGATCTAAGACCGGATTCTCCGACTTTTGGAAAATGGTATAGTATAGAACTTACGGCAGAGAATAAATTGCAATTATATGTTCCGCGTGGTTTCGGGCATGGTTTTTCTGTTTTAAGTAAAACAGCAGTTTTTTCCTATAAATGTGACAATTTTTATAACAAAGAATCGGAAGGCGGCGTTTTGTGGAATGATAGTGATCTGAATATAGATTGGCAGTTGCCAAAAACCGATGTGATCCTTTCAGAAAAAGACATGGTTATGCCAGCCTTTTCGAAAGGTAATTTTTAGTACAAAAAAAAACTTCTAATCAAACATATTCAGTTACTTCGTAGTATTCTGAACAAAATGACATAATTAGATATGATAACCTATCTATTTAGACATTTATCGCAGATTTTTCGCATTGCAGATTACTTTGTTATAAATATTTTTCTATATATAAGTAACATTCATTTCTTTCCTGGAAGAAAAAGCGGACTTTTTATTACTGATTATAGCGCACAGTTCATAATTGTTAATTTTTCGTGGTTTATTGTCACAACATTTACCAAGCTTTATGCAAAAGAAACTTTGAGGGATTCTTTACTGCAATTTTATGCATTAACAAAATCTTACTTTACCTACATTCTGTTTTTTCTGATTTATCTTGTTTTAGTCTTTGCAGAAGATATTAATTACAAAAAATTTAGCGTTTATTTTTTTCTTGTTGGTGTATCATTTTCTCTGATAAGGATTATATTCTTTTTGTATAGAAAGAAAAATAGATTCAAAGTCGGAAGAAAACTATTTAAATACAATACAGTTTTAATTGGTGAAAGTTATTATTCAAAATTATTGCTTTCAAATAAAGAGCTACGTAGATATTTCGGCATTAGGGAATTGTATTTTATAGAAGAAAAATATAGAGAAAGTAAAAAAAGCAAATGTATATCTCAATTTTTCAAACATCTAGAGAGATCTCATGTTAATAATATAGTTTTGTGTGATAATCGTATAGATATAGAACTGTATCAGAAAATTATAGACATAGCGGAACATAAAATGATCCGTATTTATATGGTTCCTGATTTTAAAAATAAACTTCTATCATCATATTATTTAGAAATTATTCACGATGTTCCTTTTCTTAAATTAATAAAAGAACCTTTATCCAGCCCAGGAAAACAATTTCTTAAAAGATCTTTTGATTTTTTGTTCTCTCTTTTTGTTACAATTTTTCTGCTTTCTTGGTTAATTCCCATTGTAGCAATTATAATAAAACTTGAAAGCAAAGGTCCTGTTTTCTTTATTCAAAAGAGATCTGGCCTTAAGAATAACGCGTTCGGTTGTATCAAATTCCGAAGTATGACAGTCAATGAAATAGCGGATGTACAGATTGCTAAAAAGAATGACGCCAGAGTTACGAAGTTTGGAGCCTTTATGAGAAAAACAAGTATTGACGAATTGCCACAATTTTTAAATGTGTTAGTTGGTAATATGTCTATTGTAGGTCCAAGACCGCATATGCTTTCGCAAACCGAACAATATTCCAAGATCACTAAGAAATACATGACACGGCACATTGTGAAACCCGGTATTACAGGTTGGGCTCAGGTAATGGGTGCTAGAGGTGAGATCTTTTCTGACCTAGACATGCAAAAAAGAATAGAGAAAGATATTTGGTATATCCAGCATTGGTCTTTCTTTCTGGATATTAAGATAATCTTTCTCACTTTTTACAATGTAGTTAAAGGTGATAAGCAAGCGTATTAAAAAAAAGGAATCAAAATTTTGATTCCTTTTTTATTGCTAAATTTGCAATCTTAAAAATTGAAGATCTACTCACTGATTTTCAATTATCATTTATCAAATTATAATTAAGATGCGTACCAAATCTGTAGGTAAAAAGAAAATTAATGTCGTAACATTAGGCTGTTCAAAAAACGTCTATGATTCTGAAGTACTAATGGGTCAGCTGGAAGCCAGTGGCAAAAATGTGGTTCATGAAGAAAAAGGAGACGTAGTAGTCATCAACACATGCGGATTTATAGATAATGCTAAAGAAGAAAGTATCAATACCATTCTAGAATATGTAGATCTTAAAAATCAGGGCATTGTCGAGAAGGTTTTTGTAACAGGTTGTCTTTCGGAAAGATATAAACCAGATTTGGAAAGGGAAATTCCGGATGTGGATCAATACTTTGGAACCAGGGATCTGCCGATTCTTTTGAAGCATCTGGGTGCAGATTACAGGCACGAATTGGTGGGAGAAAGATTGACCACCACACCGAAACACTATGCTTATCTAAAAATTTCCGAAGGTTGCGACAGACCGTGTTCATTTTGTGCAATCCCTTTGATGAGAGGAGGCCACATCTCCACACCTATTGAAAAACTGGTGACAGAAGCTCAGAAATTAGCCAAAAAAGGGGTCAAGGAATTAATTTTGATAGCTCAGGATCTTACTTTTTACGGATTAGACATCTATAAAAAAAGAGCACTTGGAGAATTGCTCCATGAGCTTATAAAAGTTGAAGGCATTGAGTGGATTCGTCTTCATTATGCTTTTCCCTCAGGTTTTCCAGAAGATGTATTGGACATTATAAAAACTGAACCAAAGATTTGTAATTATATAGATATCCCGCTTCAGCATATCAATACAGATCTTCTGAAAGCAATGAAGAGAGGTACGTCTTTTGAAAAAACCAATGCTTTGCTGGATAAATTCCGCGAGAAAGTTCCGGATATGGCAATCAGAACTACGCTTATCGTTGGATTTCCTGGAGAGACCGATGACATATTCGAAGAGCTAAAGCAATGGGTGAGGGACCAAAGATTTGATAGACTGGGATGTTTTACGTATTCTCACGAAGAAAATACCACTGCATTTGTTTTAGAAGATAATATACCAGATGAAATAAAGCAAAAAAGAGTGGAGGAGATTATGGAAATACAGCAGCAGATATCTTGGGAAAAAAATCAGGAAAAAGTGGGCAAAGTCTTTAAGTGTATTTTTGACAGGAAAGAAGGTGATTACTTTGTAGGAAGAACAGAGTATGATTCTCCTGATGTTGATAATACCGTTCTGGTGCCAGCAAAAGATGTTTATATCTCTATTGGTGACTTTGCAAACGTAAGGATTACTTCTGCTGAAGATTATGATTTGATCGGAGAATTAGTATAAAATAATAACCAGCTGTCCAGCTGGTTTTTTATTTTTTTGTTAAAAAAAAGGTCTTTTTTGTTTAACTTACTGTATTGTAATGATTTATGAATTATAAATATGGTTTGAATTTGATTTTAGCCAACATTATTAATATTTAATAATTTTACAACTAATTTATTGAATATTAAATAGAGATAAATGGTATTTAATTAATATATTTTGCTAATTATTGATTTTAATTACCATATAGTTAATTTTATAAACATTTACTATTTTATTAACTTATTGATAATCATAATCTTAGTATGGTAATTTGCATCCTATACTTTGTAAAATTTTAAGAATTTAGTGTTTAATTTAACATTTATTAACATTTCTTGTGATCTCCTATTTAGAGGGAGTTTCACAAAGGTTGTCTTCGTATAAAACCTGCAATGATGCCCACAAAATAGTGAAATGAGATGTTACCAGTCAATTTGGGATATCTTTGCGGAGTCAAAACCAATAAAATAATTCAACATGATGAAAAGAGTCTTTCTCGTAATCATAATGATGATTTCAACACTTGGTATTTTCTCTTTCAAGAGTTATGCCACAGATGCGAATACAAGTTTTGTATCTTACTATCACGATAAATTCGATGGTAAAAAAACAGCAAGCGGTGAGGTGTTTAGTAATGCATCCCTTACTGCAGCAAACAAAACACTTCCTTTCGGGACATTAGTAAAGATCACAAACTTGATCTCCGGGAAAAGTGTAGTTGTAAAAGTGAATGACAGAGGACCGTACCACTCTTCAAGAGCCTTTGATCTTTCAAAAGCAGCTTTCAAGACTATTGCAGATATCAGAAAAGGAACTATTGCAATAGAATATGAAATTCTAGATTAGAAAAAGAAATTATCTTATTATGACAAAAAAAAGCCAATATCACTAAGATTGGCTTTTTTATTTTTAAAATTTGGAGGGCTTTGCACGCAAGTACTGATGAGGGTAGAAACAGTCATCACCACTTTCCCAAGAGGTTTGAACGCTAAAATAAGGGTTTCTAAGAATTTCTCTGGCCAGAAAGATTAAATCGGCCTGCCCATGACTCAAAATTTCTTCTGCCTGTTCTGCTGTGGTAATGAGACCTACGGCGCCGGAACTAGCACCAGCCTCTTTTTTTATAGCTTCGGCCAATGGAACCTGATAACCAGGTTTTAGTTCCATAGTCACTCCATTGATATTCCCACCGCTGGAAACATCTACAAGGTCTACATTATTATTTTTAAGCAGTCTGGAAAGTTTCACACTGTCTTCAATATCCCATCCGTTTTCTGCATATTCGGTTCCGGAAATCCTTACAAACAATGCCTGATCATCGGTCAATACTGAATTTACAGCATCTACGATTCCCATCAAAAATCTTGTTCTATTCTCAAATGTACCTCCATATTCGTCAGTTCTGGTGTTAGACAACGGCGATAGAAATTGATGAATGAGATAACCGTGCGCCGCATGGATTTCTACAACATCAAACCCGGCATCTACTGATCTTTTTGCGGCTAAGCGAAAATCTTCTGTAAGGGTTTTTATTTCTTCAACAGATAACGTGTGCGGTATTCTTTCTGATGGATGAAAAGGAATTGGGCTTGGTGCAATGGTTTGCCAGCCTTCTTCCAGAGTCATTTGCCTGTTTGTGGCAGCGGAAACGGAACCTTTTCTCCCGGCGTGAGCTAGTTGAATTCCGATTTTACTTTCCGAATTCTGATGAACGAAGGTCACGATTTTTTTCAGAGATGATGCTTGTTCGTCATTCCATATTCCCAGGCATTTGTCTGTGATTCTTCCGCGAGGTTCCACTCCGGTTGCTTCTATGACAATTAATCCCACGCCACCTTGTGCGCGGCTTCCGTAATGGACAAAATGGAAATCATTGGCTACGCCATCTTCTGCGGAGTACATACACATTGGCGACATCACGATTCTGTTCTTTAGTTCTACATTTCTAAATGTTATCGGGGTAAAAAGTTTCATTTTTATATTGGTTTGAATACTAAAATATTTTGTAATGGAAATGGTTTCCAATATTAATAATAGCTAATAAGTAAACGCTGAATAACACGCAGCCCGGCTTGAGCGGAGCTCTTTTTGTTTTTGGAAAAAAAAACAAAAAAGCGGGAGCGGAAGACGGAAATAGCTGACAAAAAAAATCAGACTCCAAACTGAGTCAGATGATGATCCAGATGTTTTGCCATCATATTATTCCATTCCTTGGATGTTAGTTTCCCAAAGTTGGAACTTTCTTTTCCCTCGAAAGCTTCTGATCCCAGTTGCTGAGTTTTCTGAATAAAACCTATCAAACGTTTTTTCTCTTCTTCAAAGTTTTTTGAATCGGTAATTACAAACATCGCAGCTGTTGGAAGGTTGGGTTTGTAAGGGATTTCGTTGGTTGCTTTTGGCTTAACGAACGTTTTTAAGAGCCATTTATTAATGAGAGTCGGTTTCTTGTGCTTTTCTGGTTCGTAAATCAGTTCGTAGGTTACATTGCAATGAGCAAGCATTTTATCTACCGACATGACTCCCCATTTCGGAAATGAATCTTGCGTTAGGCTATTGATTCTCTTGATGAGGTGGATGGTATCGTTTTGATCAAATATGTTCTTCATAAATAGCTGCTATTATTAATTGAATAAGCAAAGATAATTACAAAAGATCTTAAATCGTTTCGTTTTAAAATTATAAAATGAAATTGAGCTAATTGAAAATTTTTATGAATTAGCAAATTCAATTTCAATATGAAGAATCATCCTATGTTTGTGAGTTATCACAATATATTTTAACTTTGCACAAACCTAATCTAATGAGTAAAAAAGAAACGAAATACATCTTCGTAACAGGAGGTGTAACATCGTCACTTGGTAAAGGTATTGTTTCCGCTTCTTTGGGGCTTCTTCTAAAATCCCGCGGTTTCAAAGTTACCATCCAGAAATTGGACCCTTATATCAACATTGATCCCGGAACCCTTAATCCTTATGAACACGGTGAATGTTATGTGACCGAAGACGGCGCAGAAACAGATCTAGATCTTGGACATTACGAGAGATTCTTGGATTCTCCAACCTCACAAAACAACAACGTTACAACCGGAAAAATCTACCAAACTGTTATTGAAAAGGAGCGTAAAGGTGATTTTCTTGGGAAAACAGTTCAAGTTATTCCACACATTACCAACGAAATCAAACGCAGAATAAAGATGCTTTCCAAAAAGGATTATGACATCATTATTACAGAAATTGGAGGGACAGTCGGTGATATAGAATCTCTTCCTTACATAGAAAGTGTTCGCCAATTGCAATGGGAATTAGGTAAGAACAATTCTATGGTTATCCATTTAACTTTGCTGCCTTATTTATCATCGAGTGGGGAATTGAAAACAAAACCTTCTCAACATTCGGTGCGCCAGTTGATGGAAAGTGGGATTCAGGCGGATGTTTTGGTTTGCAGAACTGAACATTCCATTCCAAAAGATTTACGCGCTAAACTTGCACAGTTCTGCAACGTAGGATTGGATAATGTGATTGAATGTATAGATATGGACACCATTTATGAAGTGCCTCTGTATCTTCAAAAACAAAATTTTGATGAAGTAGTTCTTAAAGAGCTGAATTTGCCGGTGGGAAAAGATGTTAATCTAAAAGATTGGAAATCATTTCTGAAGAAATATAAAAATCCTAAGAAAAGTGTAGAAATCGCTTTGGTTGGGAAATATGTGTCTCTTCAGGATTCTTATAAATCTATCGCAGAAGCATTTATCCATGCAGGAGCAGATTTAGAAACCGAAGTCAAAATAAGATGGGTTTACAGTGGAGATATCGAACAAGAAGGTGCTGAAAAATTATTATCAGGCGTTGATGGGATTTTGATTGCGCCAGGTTTCGGAGATAGAGGAATTGAAGGTAAAATCCAGGCGGCTAAGTATGCCAGAGAGAACAAAGTTCCATTACTGGGAATCTGTCTAGGAATGCAGATTATGACCATTGAGTTTGCTAGAAATGTATTAGGATTGGCAAAAGCCAACAGTATGGAATTTGATACTTCTACGCCAGATCCAGTAATTTCTTTGATGGAAGAACAGAAAAATGTTGTAGAAAAAGGCGGAACAATGCGTCTTGGCGCTTGGAAATGTGCTTTGAAACAAGGTTCAAAATTGGCTGAGGTTTATGGTGCAAAAACTATTTCAGAGCGTCATCGTCACAGATATGAGTTCAATAGCGATTACAAGAAAGACTTCGAAGATAAAGGTCTTGTTCCAACAGGATTGAACCCAGAAACGGATTTGGTAGAAACTTTGGAACTGAAAGATCACCCGTTTTACATTGGTGTCCAGTATCATCCTGAATATAAGAGTACGGTTGCTACACCGCACCCACTTTTCAAAGCTTTTATCAACGCAACAGTTAAAAACAAAAAATAAATTAATGAATGGCTCAAAGTATTTCCTTGAGCCATTCGTCTTTATAACGGAATCTGAAAAATAAATCCTATTTTTGCAGACCAAAATAAAAGATTTGAAATTTGAGATCATTTGTCAACTTCAAACTTTAAACTTTAAACTCAATTCTATAATGCAACAAAACAACGGATTAGACAAAAAACAACTGATTAGCTTCGGTATTTTTTCTATGATTCTTATCGGTTTTATGTTTTATTTCCAAAACCGAAATGCACAAGCCGAACAAGAAAAGTTAGCGCTAGAAGCTAAAAAAACAGAGCAGACTACAAAATCTAAACCTGCAGCAACCAACTTAAATGCAGCTACAGTAACACCTAATTCTGTTCAGAAAGTTAATCTTCAGAATGATGAGTTATCTCTTGAGTTCTCTAGCGTTGGTGGGCAATTGAGTTCTGTAAGACTGAATAAATTCGAGGCATTTGGTGGAAAACCATTGTACCTTTTTAGCAACAACAATGCGAGTTACGGTTTTCAGTTCAAAGATAAATCAGGTAAGGTTTTCAATACTAAGGATTTGGTTTTTGTACCACAAGTTGCAGGAAATGTTGTGACATTGAGTTCAAAAGTAGGGAATGCCGTTATTCAATTCATTTATACGTTGAAGCCAAAATATACATTAGATTTCCAAGTTAAAACGCAAGGTTTGGCTAGCATCGTGAATGACGGTAAAGCCAATTTTATTTGGAATTATAATGTAAGAGGTGCTGAAAAAGGACGCTCGCAGGAAGAGACTCACACCGAGTTTTCTTATGCATTCAACAATTATAAAGATTACGATTACGACGCTCGTTCTGATATGGATGAGCCGGACGAAACGCTGAACTGGATTGGTGTAAAACAACAGTTCTTCGCAGCGGTTATCGAAGCTAAAAATGGATTCACAAAATCAAAAGGTTTTCAGGAAGCTATTCCTGAAGGTGAATATTTGAAGAAATTCAACTATAATGGTCAAGTCAACTTGGCGGGAAATGAGTTGAATCAAGAGTTCACTTGGTACTTTATGCCTTTGGACATCGAGTTATTGAAGTCTTATGACAAAAACTTTGATGAGATTCTTCCGCTTGGTTGGTCATTCATCGGCTCATTGAACAGATATGTTTTCATTCCGTTGTATAACTTGATTTCAGGATGGGGAATTGCAGCAGGTTGGGCAATCTTCTGGATGACAATTATTGTAAAATTGATTTTGTCTCCGGTAATGTTCAAACAGCACAAATTGAGCGCGATGATGAAGGTTATTCGCCCGGAAATTGATGAGGTGAATGCCAAATTCAAGGACGCTGACCCGATGAAAAAACAACAGGAAACAATGGCGGTCTACCGAAAGGCCGGCGTGAATCAAATGGCAGGTTGTTTACCGGCGTTGGTTCAGATTCCGTTGTTCTACGCACTATTCCGTTTCTTCCCTAATATGCTCGACCTTAGAGGGAAAAGCTTCTGGTTCGTTCCCGATTTGACAGCTTATGACGATATCATCAGTTGGGGAACCAACATTCCTTTGTTAGGAAATCACCTGAGTGTTTTTGCTTTGGCTTGTACCGTTGTGATTTTGATTTATACGATTATGACTTCAGGTAACATTCAGCAGCCTCAACAAGAAGGGATGCCGAATATGAAAGTCTTGATGTACATCTTCCCAATCACGTTCTTGTTCTTCTTGAACAGTTCTGCGTCAGGTTTATCTTGGTATTATTTCGTATCCAATGCGATTAACATTGTAATAATCTTGGTGATTAAATATTTCATCTTGGATGAGAAGAAAATCCACGCTCAGATTCAGGAAAACAAAAAGAAAGAACCTAAGAAAGAAGGAACTTTCCAGAAAAGAATGAGAGAAATGATGGAGAAAGCGCAAGAGCAGCAAAAATTGCAAGAGCAAGCTAGAAACAAAAAGAAATAAATAATAGAGGCGGTAATTTTTTACCGCTTTTTTTATTGGGGCGTATCCCTTTGTAAGATTAGCATTTTGCAAAAAGCCAATCTTACAAGCGGGCCGTGCTTTCCGCTATATCTTTTTCTGCCAAGGCTTTTCCCAATCCAGAAAAAGGATGCCGCTGCAATCACTTACGCGCTGACGCCTTTGTTCAATATTTGTCAAAAAATATAATTTATCATAATTATTTATATTACTTTGTTGAGCTTGTAGTCTATGCTGAGCCTGTCGAAGCATCTTTGCGAACCTAAAAATATTTTCAATAATTTCAAAAAAATCTTTGCAGACTTTGCGTTAAAATCTACATTTTATAAAAAGAAAAATCCCGAAATTTGCAACTTAATTTAAACCCAAAACCTTGAACTTAGAATCCACTTACGAATATCTCCAACAATTCCTAACACCCGAACGTTTCCAAAAAATCGAACATTATTCCAAAGAAAGTTCAGATTTCGTTCTGCCTGTAATGGAAGATATTTATCAGTTCCGAAATGCTGCGGCGATTGTTCGTTCTGTAGAAGCTTGTGGATTTCACAAAGTAATTGCGATGGAGAAAGAAAATTTCTTTGAACCAAATTTAAAAGTCACAAAAGGTGCAGATACTTGGGTAGAAGTCGAGAAAATGCCAAGAACAATAGAGTCTTTACAAAACATCAAAAATAGAGGTTATAAAATAGTAGCGGTTTCGGCAGAAAACAATGCAAAAATGCTTCCTGATTATAAAATCGAAGAACCTTTAGCTTTGGTTTTCGGAACAGAGTGGGAGGGAACTACAGATGAATTATTAGATTTCGCAGATGAGACTTTAGCGATTCCAATGTTTGGATTTACCAGAAGTTTCAACGTTTCTGTTGCCGCCGCTATCTGTATGTACGAACTCAAACAAAAACTCCTAAAATCTGATATCGATTATAAACTTTCCGAAGAAAAATTACTTCAAATGAAAATTCGCTGGGCAAAAAACTCAATTCCGAGTGGCGATATGATTTTGGAGAAATATTTGAGGGAGAATCAGATTTAAAACATCTTATCATAATTCCAAGCTGCAACAAAAATTCCTGCAGTTTCTGTTCGTAATCTTTGATTTCCTAATGAAACCGCTTTAATTCCTTTTTCTGCTAATAATTGAATTTCTTTATCCGAAAAATCACCTTCCGGTCCAATTAGAAAAGTATAATTTTCAAGATTTGGAATGTCGTTCAAGTTAATTCTTTTCAAATTCTCATTACAATGGGCAACAAAAGTATTTTCTGGATTAAGGTTTTTCATATAGTCAGAAAACTTAATCAAATCATTGACTTTTGGAAAATGAAATCGGTGACTTTGCTTCGATGCTGAAATAGCTAGTTTCCGCAATTTTTCGATGCTGATATTCTTGCGTTCGGTTTTTTCTGTTAATATAAAACTGATTTCTGAGATGCCCATTTCCACAGCTTTTTCAACAAAAAATTCGATTCTGTCGATGTTTTTTGTTGGTGCAATTGCGATATGAAGTTTTGGTGAAAAATCGGGAAGATTTTGTTTGATTTCGGTAACGTCCAATGATACTTTTTTGCCTTCAAAAACTAGATTTCCTTTCGCCAGATTTCCATTGCCATCGGTTACGAAAATCTCTTCGCCTTCTCGCATTCTTAGAACTTTGGTGATGTGTTGTTGTTCATCAGAATCAATCAATATTTCAGGGAAAATCTGTCCAAAGAAAAGTTTCATATTATATTTGATTTTATATTAAACCACATAGCCACATAAGTTTTTTCAGGATAAAAAAGTTTAAATAGCTATTTCTACTTTTCTATTTCAAAATTCTTACAACTATTGTGTCTATGTGGTTTTGAAATTTCACATTGTTTATTTTTTAGCAGGTTTTACTAAGTTTACTATTTTCTTGAAAACCAGCATTACCAAAACCGCAGCTAGCCCAAAAACGATCCCTAATCCGAGTTTAGAAAAGATATTTTCCGGAAGCAAATGATGAATATAATCAATGTTGTGAAGGAAAATTTCGCCAGAAACTAATAGCAAAGCGATTGTTCCTACAACGCCAAGAATTTTGATAACGATTGGTAAAGCCTTAATCAAAACTTGTCCAAGACCAGAGAAAAAACCTTTGTTTCCAGATTTTTTCATTAAGAAAAATCCAGCGTCATCCATTCTTACAATCAAGGCTACAATTCCGTAAACGCCTATTGTTGCAATAATAGCTACAAACGAAACGCTCAAGATTTGTGTCAAAAGGGGATGTTGTTTTTCGATTACGGTTCCTAATGCGATGATGACAATTTCCAAAGAAAGGATGAAGTCTGTTTTGATAGCCGAACTGATTTTCGATTTTTCAGAGTTCTCATCTTCTTCAGGTAATGCGCTTTCTTCTACAACCTCGTGTCCTTTCTTATTCCTGTGAAAAAGAATTTCGATGATTTTTTCTACACCTTCGTAAGCCAAATAAATCCCACCCAGAATCAAAATATAAGTGATTGCAGGCTCATAAAGCCACTTCAGCAAAAATATAAATGGGATGATAATTACCTTGTTGATAAAAGAACCTTTGGTAATAGCCCAAAGAACGGGGATTTCTCGTGAAGATAAAAATCCGGTTGCCTTTTCTGCATTTACTGCAAGGTCATCGCCAAGTATTCCGGCAGTTTTTTTAGTTGCTAGTTTACTGGTTACTGCGATGTCGTCCATCAGCGCCGCGATATCGTCTAAGATTGCAAAGAATCCTGAAGCCATAACTTTTTATTTTTATACAAAAATAAGTTTTAAACTTTAAAATTCAATGGTTAAAATGGATGCGCGAATTATTTTTATTTGATGTTTTGAAATGCAATTTCATTTTCGCTGGTGAAAGCAACACCGGTTTTAATCGTCGTGTAGATATCTGTGTCGCATTCCCGCAAAGAACACATATAGACTTCCTCAACCCACGTATTGTTGATGAAAATCAAATTAAGGTATTCCTGTTTTTTCAAATTGTTTTTGA
>DLND01000075.1:11876-13691 GCA_002476905.1 Flavobacteriales bacterium UBA7519 | reverse complement strand
AAAAGTGGAAATTGCTGGTTTATTTTCAGGTAGCAAACCGCCAAAAATTTCATTGACATACATCTTGGCGACTCTTTTTGGCGAGTCCTTTAAAGAGTCGTCCGTCATATCAAGTCCTAAGGTATGCATTATTTCGGCAAAAAGCCCTTCAATTTTTCTAATCTTTTTATCGGGATCAAGCTCAAAAGCATCATTTCTAAGAGGTGTATGTTCCTTACCAGTGAAAACATCGTCATCATTATCCGGAAATTGTTCCATAATATTTTCGTAATAAGACGCAAAAATAAGGAAATTTTCAGACCATAACTATTGTAATTTTAAAGATTTGATTATAAAAAAGATAGAATCCAACAACGGCTAAAAAACTAAAAAAAAATTGAAATGATTTGAATTTTTATATATTTGCACCTAATTAACATTAATTAAAAATAAATATTATGTCAGACATTGCATCAAGAGTAAAAGCTATCATCGCTGATAAGCTTGACGTTGAAGAAACAGAAGTAACTCCAGAAGCTAGCTTCACTAATGATTTAGGAGCTGATTCATTGGATACTGTAGAACTAATCATGGAATTCGAAAAAGAATTCAACATTCAGATTCCTGATGATCAAGCAGAAAAAATTACAACTGTAGGTCACGCTATTGCTTACATCGAAGAAGTTGTAAATAAATAATATTTTATCTATACCAAAAAAATTTATGGAATTAAAAAGAGTAGTTGTAACCGGCTTCGGCGCTATTACACCCATCGGAAATAATGCTAAAGAATACTGGGAAAACCTTATCAAAGGAGAGAGCGGCGCTGCTCCTATTACTCTTTTTGATTCCACTAATTTTAAAACTAAGTTTGCCTGCGAGGTAAAAAATTTCAATGCGCTTAATTATTTCGATAAAAAAGAAGCAAAGAAAATGGACAGAAATTCTCAATTCGGCCAGATTGCCGCAAGAGAAGCCATTGCGCACAGCAGACTTATTGAAGATGAAGTGAATAAGGATCGTGTTGGAGTAATCTGGGGATCAGGAATCGGCGGACTGGAAACTTTCGAAACGGAAGTTCTTGGCTGGGCATCTTCCAATAATATCCCAAGATTTAATCCTTTCTTTATTCCCAAAATGATTGCAGATATCACGCCCGGCAACATCTCGATAGAGTATGGATTCCACGGACCAAACTACACCACGGTTTCTGCTTGTGCATCATCTGCTAACGCCTTGATAGATGCAAAAATGCTTATTAATCTTGGCAAAGCAGACGTTATCGTCTGCGGTGGTTCCGAAGCAGCTGTTACAGCTAGCGGAATGGGAGGATTCAATGCAATGCACGCGCTTTCTACAAGAAACGATGATCCGAAAACAGCTTCGCGACCTTTTGATAAAGACAGAGATGGTTTTGTCCTAGGTGAAGGTGCTGGATGTATCATACTTGAAGATTATGAACATGCAAAAAAACGAGGAGCAACAATCTATGCAGAATTAGCTGGTGGAGGCATGAGTGCAGATGCACATCACATGACAGCACCACACCCTGAAGGTCTTGGCGCTTATCTGGTAATGAAAAATTGTTTGGAAGATGCAGGTGTAACTGCTGACGAAGTAGACCATATCAATATGCATGGTACGTCTACTCCATTAGGAGACATTGCAGAATCCAACGCTATTGCAAGATTATTCGGAGAGCACGCTTTTGATATTCAGATCAATTCTACAAAATCAATGACAGGACATCTTCTCGGAGCTGCCGGAGTTATTGAGGCTATTGCTGCATTACACACCATCATTCACGGCATCGTACCGCCAACCATCAATCATTTA
>DLND01000075.1:0-11787 GCA_002476905.1 Flavobacteriales bacterium UBA7519 | reverse complement strand
AGCATTGACAGCAGACTCAACTTTACTTTTAACAATGCGGTAGAAAAAAATGTTGAAATTGCAATGAGCAATACTTTCGGTTTTGGAGGCCACAATGCGTGCGTTCTTTTCAAAAAAATATAATTTGAGGTTTTTATGGAGTTGAAAAATTATTTTTTCAAATTTCTTCCTAAAAACAGAACACAAAAACTTTCGGAAAAAGATCTTCTTTTTCGCAAAAATATTTCTCATATTGTGGGTTATAACATCCATAATCTGGAAATCTTTAAGGAGGCTTTCTCACTGAAATCCTCTACAAAAAGTACGAATAAAAAAAATTACGAACGTCTTGAGTTTTTAGGGGATTCTGTTTTAGGTACTATTATTTCTTGCCATCTTTTTCGGACTTATCCGGATGAAAACGAAGGATTTCTCACGCAGATGAAATCCAAGATTGTCAATAGGAAAAACCTAAATAAGCTAGGTGAGGACCTAAAACTAAGCAGCCTTTTACAAGTTGATACATCCCAAATCATTCTGAGTGAAAACATTTCCGGTAATCTCTTAGAAGCGCTTATTGGAGCCATTTACCTGGATATAGATTATGAGTTTTGCAAAAAAATAGTTCTGGACAGGATACTAACACCTTCCACTATTAACAAGCTAGAAAACAAGATTATCAGTTACAAAGGCCTTTTGCTAGAATGGAGTCAGAAAAAGAAAGTTTCTATTAGGTACGAAACCTGCGAAGAAATTCAGCCGAATAAAACTGTCTTATTTCGATGCCACGTTTGGTTACAAAATGAGAAAATATCTAATGCTCTAGAAGCTTCTAAAAAGAAAGCTGAAGAGAAAGCCGCTAAAAGGGCGTTTTATGTCTTGAGTAAAAAAGAAAATATTATTGAAAATCAAAAAACAATTTCTTAAGCTAGAGGAAGATCTTTCTGAGATCAATGTAGGATTGATAAGACTTATAAAGTCAATCCCTGAGCACGAATTTTTTTTTCTCCTGAACAAGATCAATGATTTTAATTTTAAAAGAATTGATGACATTGTAATCAACGGAGAATATTTTGACCATTTTTTTTCAAGATATCAGGCCTATGATAAGTTTTCCAAGAACTGTTATAGCTTTATTTCTAACAAGTCGATTCGTTCTGAGCAAAAGAAGGCACAAAACCAGCTTTTTTCAGATGAATCGAATATTAAATTTTTACTAAATCTGCATCAGGATGCCGATTACATTTTAACTAATTCTGATATGTTTGCGGATTTTTCATTAATTTTGCTCCCTGAAAATCTTGTATTTCAAATTCAGGAATACTTATTAAGTTCTGATGAGGAACTTTATCAATTAATTCAATATTATGAATAAGAATCTAAAAAAAACAAAAATAATTGCAACACTAGGTCCTGCTACTTCTAGCAAGGAGACGATGATACAGATGATACAAGCTGGTGTTGATGTATTTAGAATTAATTTTTCGCACGCCGATTATGAATTGGTGAAAAAAAATGTTGAAAAAATTCGTGAAATCAATAAAGAATATGGCTACTCTGTCTCTATTTTGGGAGATTTGCAAGGTCCAAAATTAAGAGTTGGTGTGGTGAAAGAAGGTTCTTTCCTTAACCCGGGAGATGTTCTTACTTTCACAAATGAAAAAATGGAAGGCGACGCGACTAAAGTTTATATGACTTATGAGAAGTTCCCTCAAGACGTAAAAGTTGGTGAAAGAATCTTGATTGATGACGGAAAATTGGTTCTTGAAGTTATTGAAACTAATAATTTAGATACAGTAAAAGCTAAAACAATACAAGGTGGATCATTGAGTTCTAAAAAAGGGGTTAACCTTCCTAATACCAATGTTTCTCTTCCTGCTTTGACGGAAAAAGATATCGAGGATGCTAATTTTATGTTGGATCTTGAGCTGGATTGGATTGCTTTATCATTCGTGCGTCACGCACAGGATATTATCGATTTGAAAGAATTGATGGCAAAACATCCAACCAACAAAACAAAAACACCAATCATTGCTAAAATCGAAAAGCCAGAAGGTGTTAAAAACATCGATGAAATTTTGATGGAGTGTGATTGCTTGATGGTTGCAAGAGGAGATCTAGGTGTTGAAGTTCCAATGGAGCAGGTTCCTGTAATTCAAAAAAATCTTGTTAACAAAGCAAGACTTTATGCTAAGCCTGTTATCATCGCCACACAGATGATGGAAACAATGATTAATAGCTTGACACCTACAAGAGCGGAAGTAAATGACGTTGCAAACTCAGTTTTAGATGGTGCAGATGCGGTGATGCTTTCCGGAGAAACATCTGTAGGAAAATATCCTGTAGACGTGGTTAGAAATATGGCTAAAATTGTTAAGAATATTGAAAAAACAGCTTTATATTCAAAACTAAATCACGTTATAGAAGAAAAAATAAACTGTGTAGACGAGAGATTTATTACTGATAAAGTGTGCCGTTCAGCGGTTGATATTGCAAGATCTACTGGAGCAGAAGCTATTGTAACGCTTACGGCTTCTGGCTATACAGCATTTCAGATCTCAGCACACAGACCATCTTCTCACATCATCGTTTTCAGTTCTAATAAACGTGTTATTACTATGCTGAATCTGCTTTGGGGAGTTAGAGCATTTTATTACGATATGCAGAAATCTACTGATGAAACAGTAATTCAGGTGAATATGCTGACGCATAATTACGGCATTGTGGAACAAGGTGATTTTGTGGTGAATCTGAATGCAATGCCAGTTCATAATGGAGGCAAAACCAATACATTGAGATTATCTACGATTTAATAATATTCAATCAATATTTAAAAAATCCGAAGCATAAAACTTCGGATTTTTTTATTTTTATGGAATGATATTTAAGTAAAAAATAAGTTTTTTAACTTTCTCTTAGAACAAAAAATTAGCAATTAAGAATTAAAATGATTATTTTTGAGAATAATTTATTATTATAATGAGCAGTACTGACGATAAGAAAAAAGCACTCCAGCTAGTGCTAGAAAAACTAGATAAAACCTATGGAAAAGGTACCGTGATGACATTGGGGGAAGATTCTGTGGACACTACAATAGAAGTTATTCCTTCCGGATCATTAGGAATTGATCTTGCTTTAGGTGTTGGCGGATATCCAAGAGGTAGAATTATTGAGATCTACGGACCCGAATCTTCTGGTAAAACAACATTAACGCTTCACGCTATTGCAGAGGCTCAAAAAGCTGGCGGAATCGCTGCTTTTATAGATGCTGAGCACGCTTTTGATAGAAATTATGCAGCAAAGTTGGGAATTGATCTGGAAAATCTAATTATTTCCCAGCCTGATAATGGTGAGCAAGCCTTAGAAATTGCAGACAATCTGATCCGTTCTGGAGCTATTGACATTGTAGTAATTGACTCCGTTGCCGCACTGACACCAAAAGCGGAAATAGAAGGTGAAATGGGTGACTCTAAGATGGGAGTTCATGCAAGATTGATGTCTCAGGCTTTAAGAAAATTAACAGCAACCATTAACAGAACAAAATGTACTGTCATATTCATCAATCAACTTCGTGAAAAAATTGGTGTAATGTTTGGAAATCCGGAAACTACGACGGGCGGTAATGCACTAAAATTTTATGCATCAGTAAGAATTGATATTAGAAAAGCCAGTGCTCCTATTAAAAATGGTGATGAAGCGATCGGTAGTAGAGTGAAGGTTAAGATTGTTAAAAACAAAGTCGCGCCTCCTTTTAAACAAGCTGAGTTTGATATAATGTACGGTGAAGGTGTTTCTAAAGTTGGTGAGATTCTAGATACGGCCGTAGATCTTGGAGTTGTAAAGAAAAGCGGATCTTGGTTCAGCTATGATGATACCAAATTAGGGCAAGGAAGAGACGCTGTAAAAGATGTTTTGAAAGACAATCCTGAACTCTCCGAAGACATCGAAAACAAAATCAAAGAACTGATCAAACAAAAATAAAAGAAAATGCGGTGAAGTTCACCGCATTTTTTATTTGAAGAAATAAGTCAGTCCCAGACTTAGAACTTGTTCAGATTTTTTCTTTTGCGTGTTGGGGTCCATTGTCCAAGCCTCTACAAGATTGGGATAAGCATTTGATAATCCGATGTCGTATTTCAAAGCGATTTCCAATTGTCTTTTGTAACTAAATCCGACTCCCGCACCAATTCCTAAATTAAAAGAATTGGCTTTTCCATTAATATTCGGATATTCGGGATTAATGATGTTAGGATCATAATAGTCTCTTCCAGCCGGATAATTTTTCACTTTCTGGCTGATGAGAAAGTTGAATCTCGGGCCAATCAAGCCAAAAAATTCAGATTCAGCTTCGGAAAAATAGGCTTTAAAATTGATGGGAACACTGAGATAGTTATTAGCATAAACGGCGTGTTCCATTCCTTTTGCTTTTTCATATTCTCTATCGCCTCCTTCTCCTGCACCAAAATACAGAGCCTCTGCCTGAATGTAAAACTGCTCGGCAACACCAATAGGCACTTGTGCTGTAATACCCCCTAAAATAGAAAATCTAGGACCTGATGGGTTATGGGCATTTTTAACTCTGGAATATGTACCTCCAGCCACAAGACCAAATTCGGTTGACCTGAAATCTATTTGTGCCTTCGAAAAAAATGACATTAAAAATAGAGAACCGAAAAGGATTTTTTTCATATTCGTGTTTTATAAATTTCTGGCTCAAATTTAGACAAAAAAAATGAGAAGCTCTGCTGGAGCTTCTCAAAATATATTATTTATAAAATTGTTTTATGATAAAACAGCTGCTACAGTTTTCCCAATTTCAGCAGGAGAATCTACTACGTGAATTCCGTTTTCTTTCATAATTGCCATTTTAGCCTGAGCAGTATCATCCGCACCACCTACGATAGCTCCAGCGTGTCCCATCGTTCTACCTTTAGGCGCAGTTTGTCCTGCGATAAAACCTACAACAGGTTTCGTAGAACCACTTGCTTTATACCATCTAGCAGCTTCTGCTTCCAAAGATCCTCCAATCTCTCCAATCATTACTACAGCTTCAGTTTCAGGATCGTTAATAAACAGTTCTAAAGCTTCTTTTGTTGTAGTTCCGATGATTGGATCACCACCAATTCCGATAGCCGTAGAAACGCCATATCCAGCTTTTACAACTTGATCAGCTGCTTCATACGTAAGCGTTCCGGATTTTGAAACGATACCTACTTTTCCTTTTTTGAAAACAAAACCTGGCATAATTCCGATTTTTGCTTCATCCGAAGTGATGATACCAGGACAGTTTGGACCGATCAAACGAACATCTCTATCTTGGATATAATCTTTTACTTTCACCATATCAGCAACAGGAATTCCTTCCGTAATACATACAATCACTTTTATTCCGGCTTCAGCCGCTTCCATCACAGCATCTGCAGCAAAGGCAGGCGGTACAAAGATAATGCTCACGTTTGCTCCAGCTTTTTCTACAGCTTCAGCAACAGAATTGAAAACAGGCTTACCAAGATGCTCTGTCCCACCCTTTCCAGGGGTTACACCTCCGACAACGTTGGTTCCGTAATCGATCATCTGGCCTGCGTGAAAAGTACCTTCGTTACCTGTAAATCCTTGTACGATAACCTTAGAATCTTTGTTTACTAATACTGACATTTTTTATTATAATTTATTGATTTTACAAAGTTTTGTTATTCGCAAAAATAACGATAATAATTCAAAACTTTCTTGCTATTGAAGATTTTTTGAATTAATTAAATATGATTTACTTCAGATTTTTGAGTTTGACTTCTTTTCTGAGATACTCACGAAATTCTTCTGCTATCGGACCGAAATAAGTTCCTTTTTTAAGATTTCTGTTTACACCTGCTTTGGCAAGAAGAACAGTTCCTTCTTCAACTCTTACACCGGAAGCCATTCCTACTTGCCCCCAAATTGTCACTTCATCTTCGATAATACAGCATCCAGCAATTCCTGTTTGCGAGGCAATAAGGCATCTTTTTCCAACTACTGTGTCGTGACCTATCTGGATTTGATTGTCAAGAATACTACCTTCCCCGATAATTGTAGAAGCCGTTACACCACGGTCAATCGTGCAGCAATTACCAATTTCCACATTATTTTCGATAACAACGTTTCCTACAGAAATCATTCTATCGAAGTTGCCATTCAGTTTTCTATAATAAAAAGCGTCACCTCCAATAACGGTATTAGCCTGAATAACAACATTATCACCAATTATCGTTCTATCTCCCAGCACAACATTTGGAAAAATGTGAGCGTTTTTTCCTATTTTCACATCATTCCCAATAACTACGGATGGATGAATAAATGTTCCGTCACCTACTTCCAAATCGTGAAGTTCCTCTTTGAAATTAGAAATCCTTGTAAAATGGGTATTGATTTTATTGAAATCCCGAAAAGGGTCATCCGAAACTAAAAGTGCTTTTCCGGCAGGACATTCTACTTCTTTGTCGATTAAAATAACCGTTGCCGCAGATTTGAGTGCTTTGTCATAATATTTTGGATGATTAACAAAAACAATATCACCTGGCCGAACCATATGGATTTCATTGCTTCCCAATACAGGAAAACTCTCGTCTCCAATGTATTTTGCACCGATAATTTCGGCTATAGTTTTTAAAGTCTGAGGTTGATTAAAAGTCATTTTGATAAATGATTTTAAATTTATTGTTAAAAAAAGAAAAAGCTGGAAGATATAACCTCCAGCCTATAACTGCATTGAATTCTTACTTCACTCTTTCTAGATAAGAGCCGTCTTCAGTATTCACTTTGATTTTGTCGCCTGGTTCTATAAAAAGCGGAACCATTACTCTTGCACCTGTTTCTACTATTGCATTTTTAAGCGCGTTGGTAGCTGTGTTTCCTTTCACACCTGGATCAGCTTCCACTACCTCTAGATATACAGTTGGTGGGATCTCTGCAGAAAGTGGCACTTCATCTGCTTCTTTTAAAATGATGGTTACTTCCTCTCCCGCTTTCATAAACTGAGAATTTTCAATCATTTCTTTGTTAAGATAGATTTGAGAAAAGTCATCATTGTTCATAAAATGGAATCCGTTATCATCTTCATAAAGATATTGGAATTTTCTGGTAATTACTTTTACCTCATCTATTTTATGACCTGCAGAAAACGTGTTATCCACCACTTTTCCGTTGGTTACGGATTTCAATTTTGTTCTTACGAATGCTGGACCTTTTCCTGGTTTCACGTGCAAAAATTCGATGACTTTGTAGATGTCATTGCTAAATTCTATACAAAGGCCTTTTTTGATATCGTTACTTGTTGCCATTAAGTTTTATATTCTCTTTATTATTATAATTTTTAAAAATGATAAATCATAAAATTGAGTTATTACTTCTCATTTTTATGATTCGAAATATTTCTTATTCTTTTGTTGAACCGTAACCTTTCACGATTCCTCTTGGTGAGTTTTGGATGAAAGTTATAATTTCGTCTCTTTCCATCGTAGGGAGCATTTCTTTTTCGATATACTCGATGGCTTGGGTGATGTTCATCTTCATTTGGAAAATCGCTCTATAAATTTTCTGGATTTCAAAAATTTTATCATTTGTAAATCCCCTTCGTCTAAGACCTACAGAATTGATACCTGCGTAAGAAATTGGCTCTCTTGCTACCTTAACATAAGGCGGAATATCTTTTCTGATAAGTGAGCCTCCTGAAATCATAACGTGCTTACCAATTTTTCCGAACTGTTGAACTGCGGACAGTCCTCCCATCACCACAAAGTCACCAATCTCCACGTGACCTGCGATACCGCATCCGTTAGCTATTATTACATTATTCCCAAGGACACAGTCGTGTGCCACGTGAGAAGTAGCCATAATCAGGCAATCATTTCCCACTTTGGTATAGCCCAATGCTTTTGTTCCGCGGTTTATGGTTACGCATTCCCTAAGCGTTGTATTATCACCAATAATGGTCTGTGTATCTTCCCCATCGAATTTCAAATCCTGCGGAATAGCTGAAATCACTGTCCCAGGAAAAATTTTGCAGTTCTTCCCAATTCTTGCGCCATCCATTATCGTTACATTGGATCCAATCCAAGTTCCTGCTCCGATGACCACATCGGATGCGATAGTTGTGAATGGTTCTACGGTCACATTTTTACCGATTTTTGCGCGAGGATCTACTGCTGTAAGCTGGTGAATCATAAATTACATTTTATTTTTTGCAACCTGAGCCATCAGCTCACCTTCTACAACTACGCTGTCACCAACATATCCGTAGCCTTGCATATGAACAATTCCCCTTCTGATGGGTTCCATCAATTCTATTTTGAAGATGACCTGATCACCGGGAACTACTTTTTTCTTAAATTTTACATTATCCATCTTTACAAAGTAAGTGGAATAATTTTCCGGGTCTGGGACATTGGCCAAAACCAAAATTCCGCCTACCTGTGCCATGGCTTCTATCTGAAGCACACCTGGCATTACCGGTTCTTTTGGAAAGTGTCCGACGAAAAATGGCTCGTTCATGGACACATTTTTTAGTCCTACCACGTGCGTATCAGACAATTCTAAAATCTTATCTACCAACAGAAACGGAGGTCTGTGTGGCAAAAGTTTCATAATTCCATTGATATCGAATACAGGCTCAGCCTTGAGGTCGAAATCAGGAACATTTTTTCTTTTCTGCAATTTGTATTGTCTGTTTAGTTTTTTTGCAAACTGAGTGTTCACAAAGTGTCCTGGTTTATTGGCAATTACCCTTCCTTTGATTCTTACACCAACAAGAGCTAAATCTCCGATGACATCTAATAATTTATGTCTCGCAGCTTCGTTTGGAAAGTTAAGGTTTAGATTATCCAAAATACCGTTCGGGCGGATAGAAACTTCATCTTTTCCAAAAGCAACCTTTAGTTTTTCAGTTGTTTCCTGCGTCAGTTCTTTATCAACATAAACAATAGCATTGCTGATGTCACCTCCTTTTATTAGGTTGGCGTCCAATAGCTGCTCCAATTCGTGAAGAAAGCTGAAAGTTCTGGCTGGTGCAATTTCATCCCGGAACTCAGAAATATTTTTCATACTTGCATTCTGGGTTCCCAAAACTTTTGTTCCAAAATCTACCATCGTGGTAATTTCGTAATCGTCTGCAGGTATCACAGTAAGCTCAGAACCAGTTGACGGATCAATATAGTTCATCACTTCTTTGATAACAAGATATTCTCTCGGCAAATCCTGCTCTACAATGCCTACTTTTTCAATAGCTTCTACAAAGAATTTGGAAGAACCATCTAAAATTGGTGGTTCCGCGCTGTTCATTTCCAATATTGCATTATCGATATCCATACCAACAAGAGCTGCCAACAGATGTTCGCAAGTATGGATTTTGACGCCCAGCTTCTCAAGAGTAGTTCCTCTTTCCGTGGTGGTTACGTAGTTTACATCCGCTTCTACCTGCGGACGTCCTTCCAGGTCAGTTCTTACGAACACGAATCCGGTGTTTTCCTTTGCCGGTTTAATGGTCAGATTAACTTCTCTTCCTGTGTGAAGACCAATTCCAGAAAGCTGGATGTCTTCTTTGATGGTTTTTTGTTTATCACTCATTGTATTAGTTTTGGGGCAGGAAGAATGACTTCTTTCTCCTGAGACTTTTACTCTGATTTTTTATTTTCTAAATCGTTTATTCTTTTGACAATCTCCGTAAAATTTCGGAAATGAACATAGTTTCTTCTATAATCACCGTAGTTGATTGCAGGCGAACCGTACAATATTTCTCCATCTTTAGCTGATGAATTGACACCGCTCTGAGCCTGTATCTTTACCTGATTTCCTATTTTGATGTGACCTACAATGCCTACCTGTCCGCCAATCTGATTCCAGTCTCCGATAACAGTGGAACCTGCGATACCAGCTTGTGCAGCAATTACATTATTTTGCCCGATTTTCACATTGTGAGCAATCTGGATCAAATTATCAATCTTAGTTCCTTTTCCAATAACGGTAGAACCAATTGTTGCTCTATCGATACTGCAATTGGAACCGATTTCTACATCATCCTCTATAATGACATTTCCCAGTTGAGGAATTTTTTTGAAACCTTCCGCTGTCGGTTGGAATCCGAATCCGTCTCCGCCAACTACTGTGTTGGAATGAATTACACAATTGTCTCCCACAATACAATAATCATAGATTCTTGCACCGCTGTCAATCTTACAATTTTTACCAATTTTCACTCCTTTTCCAATGTAAACGTGAGGGAAAATCTGGGTATTGTCACCAATTTTTGCCTTTTCTGAAACATAGGTAAAGGCACCGATGTAAACACCTTCGCCTACTTTTGCAGTTTCATGAAAGAAAGAACCTTCTTCTATTCCCGTTTTTCTGCCCTGCATTTCCTGATAAAGATTCATCAGAACCTGAAAAGAAAGATAAGCATCTTCTACAGCTATAATCACTGGATTGTAGGCTTTGTCCTCCAACAGATTTTCAGAAACGATGAGAACGGCACAGTCTGTATCATCCATATAATGAGCGAAACGACTTTGTCCCACAAAAGATAAGTGGCCTTTCTGGCCATTTTCGATTGGAGAAACACCTGTAATAAATGTGTTTCCGTCTCCAATGATCCTTCCGTTTATTAAACCGGCAATCTGTTCTGCACTGAATTCCATAGTTTGCAAAGATAAATATTTTATTAATTATCTTTTAAATTTTTATAACGATTCAAAATTAGTTTTACTTCAAATCCCAAATTTCTCTAGGACAGTAGAAAATATACTTCTTCGTAGGGTTTTCCATACAACCGAATAGTATCTGATTTTCTGATTCTTCCAGCTTTAGTTTGTTTCCATTTTTATCCATTATGTAAATTGGTTGTTTTTCTGTATCATAAGGCAATAGCGATCGAGAAATCTGCCCTACCAATTCTTCTCCATTGTCAATCCCGAAATATTGGTTCACTTTTTCTATATTTTGTTTCAAAAAGTCTTCAGAAAAAGGTTTCGATGAAATGATACTTTTCGGAAATTCTCTATAAATAACTGTTCTGCAAAGTTTTGAAAGTATAAAATCTTCGTTTTCCGTCCAGACTTTTATAGCCTGAAACACGTCCATATCATCCAGCATTGTAAATCTTCTGATATCTTCTTCTGTAGCTTCATCAAATTGATTTTTGACTAAAAAATATTTCAAATTAGACGGTGCTTCCAAGTCAACATTTTGCGATACAAGAAATTTTGCCCTGTTCAGGATGTGAACCAAAATATGTTCTGCCAAAGCTGCTGTTTTATGGTAATAAACCTGCCAGTACATAAACATTCTAGCGGTGAGATAATTTTCAATCGAATAAATACCTTTCGTGTCTATCACTAGCTGCTCTTCGCTCACATTCATCATAGAAATAATACGCTCCACATTCACGCTACCTTCGGAAACGCCTGTGTAGAAGCTGTCCCGCTTCAGATAATCCATCCTGTCTACATCCAGCTGGGAGGAAATCAACTGATTGAAAAACATCCTGTGGTATTTCCCCTGAAACATTTCAATGGCGAGATCCAGTTTTCCTTTGAATTCTTTATTCAGCCGGTTCATCAGTAAAATCGAGATTTTCTCGTGATGCCAGTCGTCCATCAGCATATTTTCTAAAGCGTGCGAAAATGGTCCGTGACCAATGTCGTGCATCAGAATGGCAAGCATAGCCGCCTTTTCCTCATCTTTTGAAATCTTCACACCCTTCAACTTCAGTGTCTCCAGAGCTTTGAACATCAGGTTCATTGCACCTAAAGCGTGATGAAACCTGGTATGTTTTGCGCCGGGAAA
>DLND01000074.1:13081-13753 GCA_002476905.1 Flavobacteriales bacterium UBA7519 | reverse complement strand
GCTCGGGTCGGGCTATCCGTTACTATCTTTTTTCCCATCCGCTAATTCCATCCGCCAAAAAAGGATATCCACTACTATCCCTTACGCGCTGCGCCAAGATTCAACTTTTGACATCAAAAAACCTTTCATCATCAATCAAAATTATTTCTCACAAAACCCTATCTTTGCACTCGGAAATTAGCCTACTAAAAGTCTAATATCTAAAGTCTAACATCTAACATCTTAAAAAAAATGTTCCGTACACACACAAACGGCGAACTGACGCTGGCAAATCTGAATGAAAAAGTAACACTTTCCGGTTGGGTACAAACCATCCGTGACAAAGGTTTTATGATTTGGGTCGATTTGCGAGATCGTTACGGAATTACACAATTGGTTTTAGACGAAGAAAGAAGTTCAAAAGAATTATTGGAATCAGCTAAGAAATTAGGTCGTGAATTTGTGATTCAGGTTGAAGGAACTGTTATCGAACGTGCTTCCAAAAATCCAAAAATTCCCACTGGCGATATCGAAATTTTAGTTTCTGATCTAAAAATATTAAATGCTTCAGAACTTCCTCCTTTCACTATCGAAGACGAAACCGACGGTGGTGAAGAATTGAGAATGAAATACAGATATCTGGACATCAGAAGAAATCCTGTAAAAGACAAACTGATTTTCCGTCACAAAATG
>DLND01000074.1:496-12987 GCA_002476905.1 Flavobacteriales bacterium UBA7519 | reverse complement strand
GACGAAGTTGAGACGCCAGTTTTGATTAAATCTACTCCGGAAGGCGCGAGAGATTTCGTAGTTCCAAGTAGAATGAATCCCGGACAGTTTTATGCGCTTCCTCAATCACCACAAACTTTCAAACAATTGTTGATGGTTGGCGGAATGGACAGATATTTCCAAATCGTGAAATGTTTCCGTGACGAGGATTTGCGTGCCGACAGACAGCCGGAATTCACCCAAATCGATTGCGAAATGGCTTTTGTAGAACAGGAAGACATTATGAATGTTTTAGAAGGAATGACCAAAACCTTGTTGAAAGATATTACGGGACAAGATTTCCAAGACTTTCCAAGAATGACTTTCGCCGATGCGATGCAGAAATATGGAAACGACAAACCGGACATCCGTTTCGGAATGGAATTCGTGGAACTGAATGAATTGGTTAAAGGAAAAGATTTCAAAATATTTGACGATTCAGAATTGGTTGTTGGGATCAATGTTGAAGGAATTGCTGATTATACAAGAAAACAAATCGATGAATTGATTGATTGGGTAAAACGTCCCCAAATCGGTGCAACAGGAATGGTTTGGATTAAATTCCAGAACGATGGTGTTGTAACTTCATCCGTTAACAAATTCTATTCTGAAGAAGATTTGAAGAAAATCGCTGAGAAATTTGGAGCTAAAGCTGGAGATTTGATGTTCTTAATGAGTGGAAATGCGGATAAAGTGAGAACGCAGCTTTCAGCTTTGAGAATGGAATTAGGAAATCGTCTTGGATTAAGAAAAGGCAACGAATTTGCGCCACTTTGGGTTGTAGATTTCCCGTTATTGGAATTTGATGAAGAATCTGGAAGATACCACGCAATGCACCATCCATTCACTTCTCCAAAAACCGAGGACTTCCATTTATTGGAAACTGACCCAGGAAAAGCAAGAGCCAACGCTTACGATTTAGTTCTTAACGGAAATGAAATCGGTGGTGGTTCTATCAGAATTTTTGATAAAGATTTGCAGTCCAAAATGTTTGACTTGTTAGGATTTTCAAAAGAAGAAGCTGAAGCACAATTCGGATTCTTGATGAATGCTTTCAAATATGGAGCTCCGCCTCACGGAGGTTTAGCTTTCGGATTCGATAGATTGGTAGCCATCTTGGACGGAAACGAAGTGATTAGAGATTATATTGCTTTCCCTAAGAATAATTCCGGGCGAGATGTGATGATTGATGCGCCGGCTCCGATTCATCAGGAACAACTTACAGAATTGGAATTAAAATTAGATTTAAAATCATAAATTAAATATTTTCGAAAGAATTAAAAACCTCATAGCAACAATATCTATGAGGTTTTTTTATGTAAATCAATGAATTAAGCTAAAATTTTTATTTAAATTTACTTAAAACTATTAATAATGATGAAAACGCCTATTGAAATTCTACAAAAATATTTTGGCTACAGCAATTTTAGACTCGAACAAGCCAATGCGATTGAAAATGTAATCGCTAAAAAAGACACCTTTGTGTTGATGCCGACTGGAGGTGGAAAATCGCTTTGCTATCAGATTCCAGCATTGGTTTTGGAAGGAACTGCCATTGTCATTTCTCCTTTGATTGCTTTGATGAAAGACCAAGTTGATGCTTTGCGTGTCAACGGAATTTCTGCTTCGTACATCAATTCTTCGATGTCTAGTTTTGAACAAAATGAAACTTTAAATCAATTAAAAAAAGGAGAACTCAAACTTTTATATGTTGCGCCAGAAAAACTAAGTGCCGATAATGGTTCATTTTTGAAATTTCTAAATGATATTAATATTTCTCTTTTTGCGGTAGATGAAGCGTATTGTGTTTCGCATTGGGGTCACGATTTTCGCCCGGACTATTTGTCTTTGAACAGTTTAAAAAGTCAATTTCCCAATGTCCCTATTATTGCATTGACAGCAAGTGCAGACGAAATTACGAGGAAAGACATCATTAGGCAATTAAATTTGCAAAATCCTTTGGTTTTAATTTCTTCGTTCGACAGAGCCAATATTAAATATTTTGTTCAGCCGAAAAAATCTGTCCTTCAGAATATAATTCAATACATTAATGAACATCCCGATGATTCTGGAATTATCTACTGTTTATCGAGAAAAGGAACGGAAGAAATGGCGAATAATTTGAGAGAAAATGGTATCAATTCCGCCTATTATCACGCCGGACTTTCTTCTATGGAAAGAGCAAAAGTTCAGGACGATTTCATTAAAGATAAAATAAGAGTAATGGTTGCTACTATCGCTTTTGGAATGGGAATCGACAAGAGTAATGTCCGTTTTGTGATGCACGCAGATTTACCAAAAAATATCGAAAGTTATTACCAGGAAACAGGAAGAGCCGGAAGAGATGGTTTGCCAAGTGAAGCGATTTTATTTTACTCCAATGCAGATGTGATAAAGTTGAAGAGATTTGCTTTGATAGAAGGCAATGAAGAACAATCTGACCTTATGCTGAAAAAGTTGCAACAGATGACCGATTTTGCCGAGATGCAAAAATGCAGAAGGCAATATCTGATGGAATATTTTGGCGAAAAGCACGATGGCAATTGCAATTCCTGCGATTATTGTCTTAGTAATTTCGAAACTTGGGATGCCACTTTGGATTCTCAAAAATTACTGAGCGCAGTTTTCCGGCTGAAAGAACGATATGGAAAAAATTTAATTATCGATTTTCTACGAGGTTCAAGAAGTGTGAAAATCACAGATGATATGCGAAGTTTGCCAACCTACGGAATTGGAATCAACAATGATAAAAATTATTGGCAAATTTTGATAAAACAATTAATCATCAATGATTTTCTGGCAGAGTCGGAAGACGAATTTCCTGTTTTAAAATTGACCGAAGAGAGTAAACTTATTTTATTTAAAAACAAAAAAGTAGAACTTCAAAAGGTAAAAGAATTGGCAAAAGCCGTCACAGTCAATGAAATAGAAACCCAATATCCAGAAACTGAACTGAGTCATAATTCAGAATTATTTGATAAACTTAGAAATATAAGACGGGAACAAGCCGAAAAGGAAAATGTGCCACCTTACGTTATTTTTTCTGATGCAACCTTAATGGAACTCGCCACTTATCTTCCTCAAACAAAAGAAGAACTGAATGAAATAAGTGGTTTTGGAACTTTTAAAATTGAAAAATATGGAGAACTATTTCTTTCGGTGATTGTCGAATTTTGTGAACAGAATAATTTGAGCAGTTTAATATTTAATAAAAAACCGAAGAAAAAACGAGAGCCAAAAACAGTCAATAAAAGTCCAGCAGGAACATTTACCACAAGTTATCAAATGTTTAAAGCTGGCAATAGCATCGAGGAAATTGCCAATATTAGAAATCTGGCGATTAATACCATCCAAAATCATTTAGTCAATTTTGTTACTGTTGGAACAATTAAACCCAGCGAATTGATGGATACAAATAAAATCGAACCTATTTTAGAAATTGCAAAAAGTCAATCCATCATATCTTTGAAAGCCATAAAGGAAGAATTGGGAGAAGATTATTCTTATTTTGAAATTCATATTGCCATTGCTTATTACAAGTCTCAACAGTAAAACGAACAATCATTTAATATCGGATAAAATAATTTATAAATTAATCCGATATTAAAAAATTAATTGTAAATTTGTGGGATGAAATGGCAAGAATATCCTTATTACTTTGAAGGGCTAGAAAAACAACTTGAAAGAATTTTGCAGAAAAAAGCAGAATTAGATAAGTTGCGCCCCATTCCAACGTACGCTTTAAAAAGTATCAAAGAAAGTATGACTATCGAATGGACTTATAATTCTAACAGTATCGAGGGTAATACTTTGACTTTGCAGGAAACCAAAATGGTCATCGAAGAAGGCTTTACCATCAAAGGAAAATCTTTGCGGGAGCATTTTGAAGCTGTTAACCATCAGGAAGCCATTGAGTTTATTGAAAGCTTAGTATCGGATAGCTATATTTTGAACGAAAAAGATATTTTGAATGTTCATAATTTGGTTTTAAATAAAATTGAAAAAGATTTTGCAGGAAGATTCAGAACATCGGGTGTGAGAATTTCTGGGGCCAATTTTGTTCCGCCAAATGCATTGAAAATAGATGATTACATAACAGAATTAATTGAGTGGGTAAATAGTTCCAACGAAAATATTCTAATAAAATCGGCTATTTTTCATCATCGTTTTGTTTGGATACATCCGTTTTTTGATGGCAATGGAAGAACTGTGCGATTGTTATTTAATTTATTATTAATGAAAGAAGGTTTTCCGCCTGCAATCATTTTGAAAAATGATAGAAAAAAATATTACGATGCTCTGAACTCTGCCAATAATGGAGATTATTCTAAGTTGCTTTTGCTCATTTTACAAGCTTCAGAAAGGAGTTTGGACATCTATCTAAGTTCGCTAAATAATACTTATGATAACTACCGCCCGATTTCTGATATTGTAGAAGAAGAAAAATTACCTTATGGACAAGAATATGTAAGTTTACTTGCTAGAAAAGGAAAAATTGACGCTTTCAAAGAAGGTAGAAACTGGCTGACGACGAAAGAAGCTGTTTTGGATTATATCGAAAATCGAGAAAGAAAACGAATTTTAAAATAGAAGCAGAAATTGATTTTTCTGCTTTTTTATGGCAACTTAGCCACCAAAAATTCTGGTGATAATTTCAGAATCCAATAGATGATTTTCCATTTCCAGTTAGGAACAATCTCGAATGATTTTCCCGCATTGATGATAAATTTAGCAACATAATCCGGTTCCATCATCAGATTTTTATTGAGTTCCAATCCTGCATTTATTTTTGTATTGATATAGCCAATCACTAGAACATTCACAGTAATTTTTCTTGAGGCTAATTCTTGTCTAAGCCCGGCCAAATATTGTGTAAAAGCAGATTTTGTACTTCCATAAACAAAATTACTTTTGCGACCGCGAACACCCGATAATGATGACAAACCAATAATTCTTTTTAAATTTTTATTGGATTGGTCTGTCGCAATAATGTTAAGAATGGAAACGGCCCCGATGTAATTGGTTTTCATCATTTCAAATGTTCCTTCGAAGTTTCGTAATGCTTCTTGATTTTCAACCAAAAATCCTGCAGAGTAAACTACAATATTCGGTTTTACAGGCAATTCATCATAGAAATATTGATGAGAAGAAAAGTCTGTGGCATCGAAATATTTAATTTCAAATTTAGATTGATTAAGATGATTTTCATCAGCAAAATTTTGTAGAGATTTTAGATTTCTGGAAGCGAGAATCACGAAATAGCCTTTATCAATGTAAAGTTTGACAGCTTGTTTTGCAACGTCCGAATTAGCGCCGAGAATTAGAACAGTTTTATGAGTATTCATTTCGTAAAGATAGACTTTCAGATTATAGACTGATAGAGAATAGACTGGGAAATTATTCAAAAAATAAGTTTTTAATCAGTAATTTTGTAACAGTAGTTTCGGATACAAAAATCTATCATCTATCCGTCTATTATCTAATTTCTCATTTATGTTTAATGTTTTAGGAAACTTTTTAACGCTTTCTTCCTTTGGCGAAAGTCACGGAGAAGCTTATGGCGGAATTATCACCAATTTTCCGGCTGGTCTGGAAATCGATTTAGAGAAAGTTCAACTCGAGCTTGACCGTAGAAAACCGGGACAATCGGCAATCGTTACTCAACGAAAAGAAAGTGATACTGTTCGATTTTTATCCGGAATCTTTGATGGAAAATCGACAGGAACTCCAATTGGTTTCATTGTAGAAAATGAAAACCAGCGTTCCAAAGATTACGACCATATTGCGCAAGCTTATCGTCCAAGTCACGCAGATTATACTTACGACCAAAAATTCGGAATTCGAGATTATCGCGGTGGCGGAAAATCATCTGCTCGTGAAACTCTGAACTGGGTTGTTGCAGGAGCTTTGGCAAAACAATTTCTTCCTGAGATTGAAATCAATGCATACGTTTCTTCTGTTGGAGAGATTTTCTGTGAGAAACCTTATCAGGATTTGGATTTTTCTAAAACCGAAAGCAATATCGTTCGTTGTCCAGATGAGGAAACTGCCGAAAAGATGATTGAAAGAATCAAGGAAATCAAAAAAGAAGGCAACACCATTGGTGGAACGGTGACGTGTGTTATCAAAAATGTTCCGACCGGTTTAGGTGAACCAATTTTCAATAAACTCCACGCAGAATTAGGAAAGGCAATGCTGAATATCAATGCCTGCAAAGGTTTTGAATATGGAAGTGGTTTCTGTGGCGCAAAGATGACAGGAAAGGAACACAACGACCTTTTCAATCAAGATGGAACAACAAAAACCAATCTTTCTGGTGGAATCCAAGGTGGAATCTCCAACGGAATGGATATCTATTTCCGAGTAGCTTTCAAACCTGTTGCGACTATTCTTCGTCCACAGGAAAGCATCAATAAAGATGGCGAAACTGTTACTGTTGAAGGTAAAGGAAGACACGACCCTTGCGTAGTTCCGAGAGCTGTTCCTATCGTGGAAAGTTTGGCCGCTTTCGTTTTGGCAGATATGTTTTTAATTAATAAAATCAGAAAAATATAATATCAAATGAGCGCACTTGATGTTTATGATGATTTTCAGCATTATAAATATTACAATGGAGAATCGGAAAATCCTTTTTGTGGTAAAGATGAAAATCCACTCAATTTTTTGAATCCTAAAGCATTATTTTGGCATTATGAAAAACATTATCATTTCAGCCAAGATTCTGGACACAAAGATTTAAAAAGCTTTATCAAACATTTGATCGATAACAAACTAAGCGAATATCATAGGAACACAGATGAATTGCAAGAAATGTATTACAATAATTCAATAAAATAAAGAATGGACATCAAACAATATTGGGACAACGCTGTTTCTTACACAGAATATCTACGTGATGCCGGAGAAAGACTCGGAAATCCAAAAGATACCCAAGAAGCTGATTATGCTGAATATTACCGACTGGGAATCCAAAGAATGAACAGAATGTGGGAAAAATATCTTCCGAATTCTGAACAAGTTGAAACTTTAGCTAAGAAAAAATTCAATGGAAAAATTTTGATTATTTCGGAAGCTTGGTGTGGTGACGCCAGTCAGGTAATTCCTGTTGTTGTGAAGTTTTTTGAACAATTCGAAGTTAAAATTTCTTACCGTGATCAAGAACCAAGTTTGATTGAAAATTATCTGACCAACGGCGGAAAATCTATTCCGATTGTCATTTTCTTGGATGAGGATTTTAATGAAATTGCGCATTGGGGACCAAGACCAAAACACGGAACCGAACTTTTGAATAAACATAAAGCCAATCCTGAAGAATTTCCTAAAGAAAAATTTTATGTAGAATTGCAGACTTATTATGCAAAAAACAGAGGTTTTGATACGATAGAGGAACTTTTAGAATTACTTTAAATTTGATTCTGATGAATTTTCTGAGAAAAAATCTAATCTATATTATTCTGGTCGTTGTTTTATCGGCTTTTGCTTTGATAAAACCGCTTCGTGATTTTGTATCGGAACAGATTGCGATGAGCCCGACAGTGGCGAAAATCAATAATGAAACGATGCTTCCTGATGATGTTCTGAACATCGATTTGAAAGGAATCAACACAAGTAGTACTAATCTGAAAAACCTGCGCGGAAAAGTTCTTTTCCTTAATTTTTGGGGAACTTGGTGTCCGCCTTGCAGAACGGAATGGCCGACGATTGAGAAGCTTTATCAATTGAAAAAAGACAAAATGGAATTTGCGCTGATTGCTATGCAAGATCAAGAGGAAGATGTGAAAAAATTCTTGAAAGAGAATAATTATACGGCTCCTGTTTACATCGCAGAAAGTCCGCTGGACCCGAAAATCCTGCCAACAGTTTTTCCCACAACTTATCTGATTGCAAAGGACGGTAGAATCCTGAAAAAAGAAGATAGTTCGATGGATTGGAGCAAAGATTCTGTTTTGGAATTTATTGATCAAGTGACGAAATAATGATTTGTTAATTTGATAAATCGTTGATTTGATAATAAAAGAATCGCCCGAAATCTTAGATTTCGGGCGATTAATATTTAGAATAATTGTTGAAATTATTTCTTCTTCTCTACTCCAAAAGTTTCTGGAAATCTTGCGATTGTAAAATCTCTGGAAATAGCCGCTTTTTCGAATTTTAGCTTTCCACTCAATGTTTCCAAAATTACTCCGTCTTCTGTGATGGAAAAGATTGTTCCGTGCATCCCCGAAGTAGTCACTACTTTTGCGCCTGGTTTCAAAGCTTCTTGGAAAGATTTCTCTTGCTTTTGTTTTTTCATTTGTGGACGAATCATCAGAAAATAAAATCCAACGAACATCAATCCAATCATCAATAACGTTGGCGTCATCGACTGTGCTGGAGCTGCTTGTAAAAATACTGTCAACATAATCTTATGGTAAAATGTTAGCTGAGAATGTTAATCTAACTGGCGCTTTTTCTACATTTACGAAAACATCAGCTGCTTTGTTAACTGCTCCATCGAAATTTGTAGAATCGAAATGTAAAGTGATTTTTCCTTTTTTACCTGGCAAGATTGGCTCTTTTGTATAATCCGGAACTGTACATCCGCAACCTGGCTTCACATTAGAGATAATCAAAGGATTAGTTCCAGTATTAGTCACTTCGTAGATGTGCTCTACTTTTTCGCCTTTTTTGATGTTACCAAAATTATGGTCAGTTTCGCTGAATGCTACGGTTGTTAGTGGTTTGCTTTTAGCTTCTGCCAGCATTTCTGTATCAGCAGGGTTTTCTTGCTGAGATAGTGCCTCCACAACAGTATTTGCCTGAGCGGAATCCAGATTTTTTGCTTCTGTAGTCTCTTCCTTCTTGTTACAAGAAAAAGCAACTGTACAAAGTACTGCAACTGCTAGTAATTTAATTGATTTCATATGTATATATTACTTTTAGTATTAAACTCGGTCTAGATCTTTGGTGTATTTATCAAGAATACCGTTGATAAAGATATGGGATTTTTCGGTTCCGTAAACCTTAGAGACATCAATATATTCATTGATAATGATTCTGGATGCTGTAAGTGGGAAACTGTCTAGTTCTGTAATAGCTGCTACAAGAATGATTCTGTCCATAAGGGAGATTCTTTCCAGGTCCCAGTTTAGTAATTTGGATTCCAGCTTTTTTTCGGTATCTTCCCAGTTGTTAAGAGAGTTGCTGAGTAGTTTTCTTGCAAAATCTTCGTCTTCGTCATCTTTAAGCATTTTGATGAGCGTGTGAGATGGTTCTGATTCTTTCATAAAACCAATGGTTTTCTGAATCATTGAATTTGCAATGTGAAAATCATCTGCCCAAGACATTTCTTTTTCCTCAAAACGGTCGTGTAAATCGGTATTTTCTGCTACATATCTTAGGAAAAGTTTTCCGATAAACTTCTGGTCGTCTTCGAAGGAAATTTCTTCGTCCTGCATATAATCCTGATAACGTTTCCCTGCTTTGATTCTTTGGAATGTTTTAACAAGCAATTCATCATTAGGATCCCAGTTCAGTTCTTTGTGTTTTTCCGAGAAACTTCTTCTCTCTTCATTATCTTCTAGCTGAATCAGGATTTGGTTTCTGACGAATTTCTGATTGGGATTTTCGTTTTCAGCCGTTTTGATGAACTTGTTTTTCCCAATCTCTATCTGGTCTTCTGCAATACGCTTTAGTCCAACAAGAAAGTTGAGCTCATAGATGTAGAGATGATAAATTTTATTGATTTCTGAGAACATATTCTTCTGCAGAGCATCAAATTTTATTGGATTTTGATAATAAGAATAGAGTGTTTCTACAACTTTTTCGCGGATTTGTCTTCTTCCCAGCATTTTCAAAGATCTTTTTTGTGGTTGCAAAGATAGGGAAAAATGTCACAATGTCATAGTTAATAGGACTGAATTTGAGTACGAATCAGTTGCAGCCCGAGCTGAGTGGAGCTCATCCCAAAAAAAAGCTGGGAAAAGAATTGGCTTTTTTTGGGATAGCGGGAACGGAGCGCGGAAAAGCTGCCCAAATCAAAAATCAATTTTCTTTTTTTGAATCAATTTTTTCCAGTTGATTCAGATTTTTAGATAATCTTTTTAGAATAATTCCGTACGCTAGCTTGTAATATAGTAATATAAGCACAATACTGATTAGCAGACTTAAGCTCACCGCAATAAGCAGGCTCAAGAAGGTAGGATTATCTACATGAATATTTTGCCTTCTAATCGTTATTGTAAGCAGGCTAATCGAGCTACCGATAAATAATACCAGCAGCAAAACGTTACTGAATATAAAGAGATTAACCGTTTTTTTGAATTTTATGATATGTATAATAAACTTTCTAAGATTAGACTCTACATTGATTTTTTTATAGTTTAGATAAAACACAACCACGAAAATACCGGTTATAAAAAGACTCAGAATTCTCATACTGTTATAGATTTTATCTAGTGAAAATTGTACATCCGGCTGATTTCTGATCTGCAATTTATTCAGGATGTTTGTAAAATCCGTATGAAAGTCACTGGAAAAAATGGAAATAAAATTAATTAGTCCGAAAACAATAAATTCTGCAATACTGATCCACAGAATATATTTTACATAATTTCTGGATTTTTTATTCAGCATCACCTCAATTTCATCCTGATTGTATCCGTCAGAAATCACCTGTTCCTGCCAGGATTTTTTGAGAGAATCTATATCAAAGTCTTCTGAGTTAGGCATGCTTTATCATTAATTCTTTTAATGTTTTCTTTAATCTGTTCATTTTCACTCTGGCATTTACTTCCGTGATTCCTAATGTCTCTGCGATTTCCTTGTAAGGTTCATCGTCCAGATACATCATCACGATTGCTCTTTCTACATCGGGCAACATTTTAATAACCTTGTACAATAAGGAAATCTGTTGCTGTTTTTCATCAGAATCTTCTAAAAAATTTTTGCTGTGAAAATCCTGTAATTCGTCCGTCTGTGGCTGTCTTGTTTTTTTTCTGAATAATGTGATTGCGGTATTTAGCGCAACACGATACATCCACGTAGAAATTTTGGAATTACCTTGGAATGAGTCGTAAGATTTCCAGAGTTGTAACACAATCTCCTGAAAAAGGTCTTCTTGGTCTTCCAAAGAATGGGTATAAAGCCGGGAAACCTTGATAATAAGTCCCTGATTATCCTTTATAAGCTTAGAAAACTCTTTCTGTTTACTCTCCATTCTGGAAACGAAGATAAGAAATATACAAAAATAACAATTTATTTTCGAGTATCTTTTCGATTTTTCAATAATCGCTGTCTTGAAAGCTTATCCATCGCCAAGATTTATTAGGATGATTACAAAAATTATTTTCAATTCTGGATTTGGTCTTTAGTAAAGAAGTTTGGTAATAAGCGTAAAAGCTCAGCCTTTATTAGTAAATTTGCAACAGAGAAGCGTGGCTTGTTGATCCGAATTCATTTTTGGGTAGGAAAGTCCGGACACCGTAGAGCAGCATAGCGGATAACATCCGTCATTTGTGAAAATAGGACAAGTGCAACAGAAAGCAAGTACAGTTCGGCTGTAGTGAAACCAGGTAAACTCTATGCGGTGCAATGCTAAGTATATCATCAGCTAAGGGCGGCTCGTCCGTTGATGAGGGGTAAGCAGCTAAAGATTCTCAGTAATGATAATCGTAGATAAATAACAAGCTTTAACAGAATCCGGCTTATAGCGCTTCTCTATTTTTTTATTTGGGAATGTTGATAATTCTTTATGATAAAGTTAATTCCGGTCTCCAAAATCTCGCCCATATTTTTACATTTTTTAAACTGAGTATTGTAAGTTAGTTTTTGAAGAGAAATAGCCAATTCTGATATTTTTTCCGGTGAAGAAATGTTATCCGTCTTCATAATTTCTATCAAATCCTTATATCTCTGATTACTTGTCAGAACTCTTTTAGCAATTGCAGAGCGAACCTCTTTTCTATATTGTTCTATAGAATTAGGTTTGAGTTTCTTATTTACGAGTTCCACCATTTCCATATTTTCTTTGAAATATTGGGGAATGTATATTTTAAGTTGTCCTTCGTAACTCTGCTGATCAAAATCAATCGCTCTAATTCTGTAAACAACCTGATCAAAATCGTGAATAGGAATCACGACATAATTATATGAACGCATATCACCCAATAAACCAATCAGACATCTTTCATTGAATTTTACAAATTCTTTGGCAATTTGAGCTTTTTCAAGTTCAGTACACTGTGATAAATAATTTTTGATAAAGACATCGCCAGGTATGCCAAGAATGTGTTCTTCTATCAATGTATTTTTGAAGACAAGAAAATTAATTCTGTTTGGCGAAAAGAAGTCTTCAAACTCTAATCCATAAATTCTGGAAGCATCAGCTTTTTTGATATAGAAGTTGGTGTAGTTATCATTAAGAATATTCCTTACCCTAATTCTAAACGGCTTAGAATTTCCAAATGTGCAGAAATGAATAGAATCAACCTTTA
>DLND01000074.1:0-403 GCA_002476905.1 Flavobacteriales bacterium UBA7519 | reverse complement strand
CCTTTAAAAAAGGCAAGGTCTCTTCATCACCATCCGAATGTAAAAGTGTATATATCTTATTAAGACTAGCTTCAATTTCTAAATATTCGAATTCAGGATAGAAAACATCCAGCCAATAAGTATCTTTTCCATCTTTATCAAACAATGAAGTATAACCAGAAAATCTCAAAAGATCTTCATAAAAGATTTGGATATGAGTAGTTCTGTTATGTTTTTCAAGATAATCTTCGAGTGAATTACCAATAGGATATATCGGTTTTCTGAATTCTATTTTAACATCTTTCATCCTAATAATTAAGAATACTAAATTACATAAAAATAAGATTAAAAGAAATCTCCCTTGATTATGAGGGAGAATCAAAATCAGTTATAAGAATAGTATTAAAAAAATGTCAAAAAAAAA
>DLND01000073.1 GCA_002476905.1 Flavobacteriales bacterium UBA7519 | reverse complement strand
TCGATAACAATGTGGCATCTTGGGGTTGGTATGCGTTCTTTAACCCGACTAAGAAAGACGCCGTTAACAAGGCTTTGAAAGAAGAAGTTAACAAAGCAGTAAAAGACGGTTTCACGGAAGAGGAATTCAAATCTAACTTGACATCTTGGCTCAACTCCAGAAAAACAGGTTTAGGTAATGATAATACATTGATGGGATTAGTTAATTCTCAGCTTCAGTACGGACAATCTTTGGACGAGTATGATGCTTTGGAAACAAAAGTTTCTGCACTTAAAGTTAACCAAGTAAATGACGTTCTTAGAAAGTATATCAGCGAAGATAAGCTGACTTCTGTATTTGCAGGAGACTTCAACAAGAAATAATTATTATTTCTATAAAGTAGAAAACCGTCTCAGCAATGAGGCGGTTTTTATTTTGAAGTAGTATGTTAAACTTCTATTTATAAAGATCCAACTCTATAAAATTATTCATCTTTTTAAAAACTTCCTTTGCCCTCTGTTCCATTCTTCTTATAAGATCCTGTTTGGTTAACGGGTTTTTATCATGATCATAAATAATGGTATCAGAAAGTTCAGAAGAGCTATGCATCTGCTTGATATTCTTGGCCGGATCATTTTTATATTCTTTCCAGAGCTGACCGAACTTCTGTTTCGTAACAAAAATTTCATTGATTTTAGAATCTAAAAGTTCTGGCATAACATCCATTTTTTGACTTCCGATAAGGCGGAACACATGATCACCTTTATCATCCTCAACATTCAGGATCAAACCGGGCAATCCACAGAATTTGTAAGGTCCGTCTTGTAGCTGTATGTCATTCGTGAACCAAGCGGTCCATCGCCGGCCACCAAAGATAGTTTGGGCTTTTTGAGCTTTAAAACCTTCGATGTCTTTGGTTTCAGATGAGATGATCCAATGCATTCTGTCCATTTCCTTCAGAGCCAGATTGCTGGCATTCAGAGATGTGTGGTAAACTGTTTCCAAATCAGGATAACGCTTAGAAATCTTGAAATTAACCTTCGGACGTCTAATCTTTCTCAAATCGATTTCTATGGACTGTGATCGCTTTCCCTTTTCAAGCTCTGCAGAGAAAAGCGAATCCCTTGTTAGCAGCAAAGCGCTATAAAATTTGGAACCGCTATTGGTAACATCGAGATACATTATTTCTTTTTCAACAGACTCTCTGTTTAGCGAATCCATCTTAAAAGAATATTCATAAGTAAATCTTTGATTTTGAGCATGTAGCAGAGAAATCGTGAATAGGAGAATAAAAAGAATACAGAATTTTCGCATGTCCATTAGGGTTTCATCATTGTAAATATAATTATTCTATTGTAATATTGAAAATATGACTATTAATGCTCATTATAAAATAAATTCGATTACTTTTCTACCAGTCGTCTGTGATAATTGATTTGCCCGAGATGATAATTGAGATGGGAGGCAAGATGAACCAGAAAATATTCCGTTGAGGTTTTTTCACCTAAAACCAAAAGCGGATAATCTTTTTTCAATTCCTTATCTGATACAGACTTCAAAGAATTTTTAATTATTACAACCGTATCATTCAAATCAGCAACCATTTCTGCTCTCGGAACATTCTTATCCGCAAATTCCAAATCTCTGTTTCGCACATAATCAAAGTTTCCAATTTCTTTTCCAATGTAAGTTTTGAGATTGCCAATAAGATGCAAAGCGAGATTTCCTGCAGAATTAGAAATGTTTCCTTCAACTTTCCAAATATTAGATTCCGATTGATAGAGATTAAGCTCTTCAATGACTTTATTGAGGTCTCTTTCAAACAGTGAGATTAAGGTATCAGATAACATCAGTTTTAATTTTTGATTCTAAGGTCAGAAATAATGATTTTGTGGCGATCATAATCCTCGAAGCAGATGCCGTTTTCTTTCCAGTAAGGGTTTTTCGGTTGCAGAATGGGAACTTTATGAGATTCAAGATTGGAAACAATCTCCTGGAATTCTTCCAAAGTCTCAGGATAAAAAACTAAAATATCATCTTCATCAGATTGAGATTGAGGGACATTGCCATCCTGAGTAAACTCCAGATGCCAGTTTTCATTGGCTTTACCAAGAAAAACACCGCTGTAACCGTTATGATTCTTAAAGTCTCCAATAACCTGGAAGTCTAAAACTTTAGTGTAAAAGCCAATAAGCTTCTCCAGATTCTGAGTATGTCTTGCGTATCGGAAAAACATTGGATTTAGAAATTAATGAAAATAAAAATCATTCAGTTTTTCTTCACAAAGTGTTTTTACGACTTGTACCCAGCTTTCTTTTTCGTTCAGACAAGGGATATAATCGAATCTTTCACCACCGCCGTGAAGGAAAATTTCTTTCCCTTCCTCCGAAATCTCTTCCAACGTTTCAAGGCAGTCTGACACAAAAGCCGGACAAACAATTGCCAGTTTCTTGATCCCTTTTTTGCCAAGACCCTCCAACGTAGCATCCGTGTAAGGTTCCATCCATTTGTCTTTCCCCAATCTGGATTGAAACGTAACGAGAGCTTTCTCTTTCGGGATTCCTAATTTTTGGCAAACCAATTCCGTCACTTTATAACATTGATGTCTGTAACAGAATTTGTGCGAAGGATTATCCTCTTTTGAGCAGCAATTATTCATGTTACAAGTCTTTGTAGGGTCGGTTTTGTAAATATGTCGCTCCGGAACACCGTGATATGAAAACTGCAACAAATCAAAATCCGCAGGCAGTTTTTCTCTGATACTTTCTGCCAGAGAATTGATGTAAATCTCGCGGTCGTAAAAAGGTTCTACATAATTGATTTTGACATCGGGAAAGAATTTCAGTCGAACTTCCTCGGCTTTGTCAATCACCGTTTCTGTAGTGCTCATCGCATATTGAGGATAAAGCGGGAACAAGGTGATATTGGTAATACCTTGGTCTACCAATTCCTGGATTCCTGTTTTGATCGACGGTTCCGCATAACGCATTCCTAAACCAACCGGAACATCTACTAACTTTTGAAGTTCTTTCTGTAGATTCTTGGAAATCACAATCAAAGGAGAGCCTTGGTCTGTCCAAACGGTTTTATAAGCTTCCGCAGATTTTTTTGGTCTGGTTTTCAGAATAATTCCTTGAACCAAAAGTGCTCGGAAAATCCAACGATAATCGATGACTTTTTCATCCATCAAGAATTCGTCAAGATAGTTTTTAACATCATTTACGTCAGTAGATTTCGGCGAACCTAAGTTGACAAGGAGAATTCCTTTTTTATTGTTAGTTGTGCTTGGTTGGTTGTTGGTTTCCAATTTTGAAATAATTATGATTTAAAAAGTCTTCGACTCCGCTCAGACTGACATTCTTCAAAAACATTTATTTTAAAAATAGTCACGCTGAGCGGAGTCGAAGCGTAAATTTAATAATTTTTAATCGAAGGAAAAATCTATCAACCAAAAACTATCAACTAAATATTATCCATTCACAGCTTCCACATTCTCCACCAATTCCGGAACGAATTGTTTCAGAATACTTTGGATTCCGTTTTTCAAAGTTGCAGTGGAAGAAGGGCAACCACTGCAAGCACCTTGTAGAAGCATTCTTGCGGTTTTGTTTTCTCCGTCATATTCAATCAGAGAGATTTTTCCGCCGTCGTTTTCTACTGCAGGGGCAACATATTCATTCAGGATATCACTGATTTTCTGCTCATCGCTGGTATATTCTCTGTTGATGATTTTCAAAACAGGATTTTCGTGCGCGTGAGGCTGAACATTGGAAATGGTTTTTCCGACCTGTAAAAATTCTGCGATGAAAGAACGAACCTGATTCATAATTTCGTGCCATTGAAACTGGTCATCCTTGGTTACGGCAACAAAATTGTCGCTCACGTAAACTTCCTTCACAAAATCAAAAGCTTCATATAATTCTTTTGCCAAAGGTACTTCGTCTGCTTCTTCTCTATTTTTAACTTCGATGAATCCGTCCATCAGCATTTTGCTGGAGATGAACTTCATCACGGCTGGATTTGGCGTCATTTCCGAATAAATCTGGTATGCTTCTTTTCTTTTCTGAAGGTAGATTCTTGGATTGGCGAGCAATTCGTCTTCGATGATATTTTTCAAACTTTCTGCTACGTGCTCCCATTCTACGGAATCCTGCTTCGCCACGGCTACGAAATTAGCTGTGATGAAAATCCGGTCCACAAAAGGATAATTAAATAATTCCTGAGCTAATGGTATTTCCGAAATGTCAGAATCTCTGTCCAGTTCTAGTGATCCGGGAATCAGATTATAATCAGCGATGAATTTCATCACCTTTGGATTCTGAGTTGGTTCTATTATGATTTCTCGCATTTTAAATATATTGAACTACAAAATTATCGTAATTTGGTGGAAGAAAAAAGCTGATAAATAGTAAGATGATGTTAAGTTTTGATTCTGAGCATCTTTGCAGATTTTTGATTTTTTCTATTGGTTTCATTTTTGGCTCAATGAATGTCAAAATTTGATTGAAAGACCAATCTGCGCCCCGGCCTGAACGGAGCTCTTTTTATTTTTTCTTTGGAAAAATAAAAAAGCGGGAGTGGAGGACGGATAAAGGCGCCCAAATACTTACACTTAATAATTAACAATAAATCATTTAAAAAAAAATGGCAATTATTAGAGAACTTTTAGGCAAAACGCCTCAACTTGGAGAAAATACTTTTGTGGCAGAAACGGCTGTGATTATCGGCGATGTGACAATGGGGAAGGACTGCAGTATTTGGTACAATGCGGTTTTGAGAGGCGATGTTCATTTCATCAAAATGGGCGATAAAGTGAATGTTCAGGACAATGCGATGATACATTGCACTTATCAAAAGAGCCCAACTACGATTGGAAATAACGTATCGATTGGTCATAATGCGATTGTACACGGTTGTACAATAAAAGATAATGTTCTGATTGGGATGGGCGCAATTGTGATGGATGACTGCATTGTGGAAAGCAACTCTATTGTTGCAGCGGGAGCTGTAGTGACTGCCAATACACACATCAAAGAAGGCGAGATTTGGGCTGGCGTTCCGGCAAAAAAAGTGAAAGATATCTCTCAAAATCTAATTACAGGCGAGATTGATAGAATCGCAAATAATTATGTTAAATACTCCAGCTGGTACAAAGAAGACTAAGTTGGTATAAAGATTGAATTTCCCAAGAAAAATAAGAAATGAAAAAACTTAATTCTTTTTGGGGCGTTCTAAAACAGACCTTCAGTGAATGGATGGCTTCCTCCGCGTCAAAAAACAGTGCAAGTATGGCTTATAATGCCATATTTTCTTTGCCTGGTTTGATGATTATCGTAATTTGGGTAGCAGGACATTTCTTTGGCGAAGAAGCTGTAAATGGCGAAATCCGCAGGCAACTACAAGGAATAATAGGTTACGATGGTGCGAAAAGCGTGCAGGATATTATCAAAAGTGCAATGGTTGATAAACAGAACTTCTGGATGAAAGCACTCGGCGTCGGAACTTTGGTCTTTGGTGCAACCAGTTTATTTTTCCAGATGCAGAGCTCGCTAAACAACCTTTGGGATGTAGAAGCAGCTCCTAAAAAGGCTTGGCAAAAGTTCATTTTAGACAGAGCCAATTCCCTGGGGATGATTCTAATTATTGCATTTCTCCTTCTCGTTAGTATGCTTCTGTCTTCTGCTATCGGACTTGCAAATACTTTAATTACCAAATATTTTGGTTTGGAAACTTATGTGATTATCCAGGCAAGTAATTTTATTTTAGGATTAGCCATCGTTACCATTCTATTTGCTTTTATGTTCAAAGTTTTACCCGATGTGGAAATCAAATGGAAATCTGTTTGGATTGGTGCAATTGTTACGGCTTTACTTTTCAATATTGGGAAAATGCTGATGAGTTTCTACTTCGATATTTCCAAGCCAACATCCATTTTTGGTGCGGCGGGAACTGTAATTCTATTGATGATGTGGATTAATTATTCTTGTCAATTGATATTCTTTGGAGCTGAGTTTACCAAGATTTATGCTTATAGAAAAGGACACACAATCTTGCCTTCCAAACACGCCAAATGGAGCAAAGAAAAATTATACAGAGATGCTGAAGCGCAAAAGATTACTGCACAGCAGCCGACGAATATTTGAAAACAGGACTTCCGTTTACACATTCGATTTTTTCGGGTGGCATTATCAGCATACAATCTGACGTCAGATTGTATTTTTTATTATACTCTGTTGATTTCTGATTATACAAATTGACTTTTTCCAAAAATTTGGCTTCATCAATTTTATCTGAATAAGCAATATAAGAAACAGGACCACCGCAAGCTTTCACACCTAACCCGACAGATTTCAAATCAGTAGAGTTGGTGCATTTTTCACTATTTGCCATTGTCAGAATTTCGGATTTCAAATTCTCCATTTCCTGCGCTTCTTGTTCTGTTAGATTTCCTTTATCCGGATTTTCTTTTGGTCTTTCTGGCAGAGGTTTGGGAAGATTATCTGGATTAATTGTGGATTTGCAAGAGAATGATATTGTTGCAATAGCTGCTAAGAACAATAGATTTTTCATAAAATATTTTTAAATCTGTCATCAAATATAATACCTGGAAATTTAATTTGATTAAAAATAAATTGGTACAGATTTAGTTATTAGGTAAAACCTAATACTATTTGTAACAAATTAACGTTTTAAATGACAAATTATGATGAATTATAATCAATGAAAGGCTAACGTTCTATCTGACCTTTAGAAATATACATATGAAAGATGAAAAATACTAACACACATAAAATGAATTGGTTTCAGCATTTTCTGATGATTTGTTCCGGCGCGAATATTCATCTGCTGAAAAAATCGCCTTCCGAATGGAACAAGTTTGCCGGAATCGGTGGGATTGTTTTGTTCACTGCTATTTTCGCAACACTTTCTGCAGGATATGCGATGTTCACGGTATTCGATAACCTTTGGGCTTCAGTAGGATTCGGGATTCTTTGGGGATTAATGATTTTCAATTTGGATAGATATATTGTTTCCTCAATCAAAAAAACAGGAACTTGGTGGAGTCAAGTTTTGATGACAATTCCGCGTTTGATTTTAGCAACTTTTCTCGGAATCATTATCTCCAAACCTTTGGAATTGAAAATTTTTGAGAAAGAGGTCAACAAACAACTGAATACCATTATTCAAAGAAATAAGAAACAGTTGCAGACAGAAATGAGCGGTAGAATTCTGCAACAATCCGGTCCTTTTGATTTAGAGAAAAAGCAAATCCAGAATCAAATTAAAACTTATCGGCTGGCTTATGATTCAGCTTCGGTTGAATTAGAAAAAGAAATTCTAGGAAAACAATCTGGCTTAACAAGTGGAAAAGTGGGTTATGGAACTAATGCCAAAAGAAAAGCTGAACTGAAAGAACAGAAACGAGCAGACCTGGAAAATTACCAAAAACAAATGCAACCGAGATTGCAATATTTGGATAGCGAAATTTCAAAAGTTTATACTAATCTGGAAACCGAAAGAAAATCTACGGAAGTAACTGAAGATAAATTCAATGGCTTTGCTGCGAGATTACAAGCTTTGGATGAATTGGGGAAAAATTCTGCAATAATTGCCTTGGCAGCAAGTTTCATTATGGGATTGTTTATTTGTTTGGAAATTTCACCAGTCTTAATTAAACTAATTTCTTCGGTTGGACCCTACGATTATCTTTTAGAAAAAACAGAGAACGAGTATAGGCTTTATTCCAAAGAAAAAATCAGAAAAGGAAATTCGTTAACAGATTATAGAATTGATGATTTTGATGACGATTTGGCAATTAGAAAAAACAGGAAGTCTAAACTATAAAAAAATGCTACTCTTTCTGGAGTAGCATTTTTTTATAGTTATTAGTTTTACTTTTTGATGAATTTCAGATTGATTTTCTTTCCGGAATCTGATATCGCATTAATAATGTATGCTCCAGTTTTAAGACGCTCTACGGAAGTTTGTTTTCCTTCGAAGCTAATTCCTGTTTCTCTGCCAGTCATATCGTATATTTTGCCATTTCTGAGATTTCCGTTTAAAATGAGATTTTCACGGACAGGATTCTGGATTATTCTAATTTCTTTTGTCAAAGCCACATTTTCTGTTGCAAGTATTTCGTTAGGTAGATTGCTTCTTTTCAAATAAATGTTGTTATTTTCCGAGTCTTTATCGTAGAACAGGTGGTACAATTTCCCGTTGGAATGCACGTAATCGTCACTATAATAATCATAAGGGGCATTTTCTGGGATATTGATCTTGTAAACGCCCGCTGTACCAAAAGTAGAATCCGCTGTGCCGTTAGGATTTATTCTTCTGTATGCTATATCTACGCTCAAGATGTTGCCGTTCTGATCATAGTTGGGAATATAAGATTTTGACAAGATACTAGCTTGCGATTGGAAAACAAAATTGTAACCAATAGTATTGTTGAAGGTACTGGTTCCGTTTGTCCCAAAGTTAGTAACAGGATTAAAATTAGAATCCAGTTTTGTGATCTTACTAAAAGAATTAGTAGTATCGTGGATAAAGATATTATTTCCATTAATATAGATAGAAGAATATTGTGGTAGATTATAAGATGTTGAAGTTGTCGCACTTTCGTTTTCCAACCTAATAATTTTATTTCCAGAATAATCATATAGGTAAAGAGCATTACCTATGATGTTGATATCTTCTACATCAATAGAGAGAGTTCTTGTACCGTTGGCAGCATAGGATGTGTCCAAAGTCCCATTCTGGTTAATCCTTGTGATATAACTTCCTCCATATATCAAGAATTTTCCAGATGATAGGGGAATTAGCCCATACGGATAATCGTCCTCTCCCACATTTTGTACGCTATATCCCAAAAAACTATTATCTACAGATCCGTTGCTATTTAAACGCATCATTCTAAAACTTAAAGTTTCCTCGTCTATACCATTGTAATATTCTGCGCCGTATAGCAATACTAATTTACCATCTGGTTGAAGAATTGCTTTGGAAAAAGCCTCATAATAATCCACATCCGAAAACTGGTCAATCACATATTTTCCGCCCGATCCAAAAGATGTATCAAGGCTTCCGTCTGGTTTCAATTTTGTGACAATGGCTTTTGATACAGAGCTGGTCTCATAATCTCCGCTAAGGATCACGCTACCGTCCGGGAGTTCTGTCGCGTCAAAATAGTTTCCGATTCCGCTGTGCGAGACGGTACCATTTGTTCCAAAAGAAGAATCTAATGATTGAGCAGAAATTGCTGATGATATTCCGAAAAATAAAAATGCGGAAAGTAAAGAATTTTTCATAGTGTTAAATTTTAATCAAATTTAGCATACTATAAAAATCACGGCAATACCTTTTTCAGGGTATTTTTTGGAGAGAAAAAAGCTATACTGTGATATCGAAAAATTAAACAACAAAAAAGCCTCCTGAATTTGGAAGCTTTTCTTCTATTTTAAATCGCCAACCAAAAAAGGATGTTCTGCATTTTCATTGTAATCACGGATAAAACCTATTTCTGTGTTTTTTGTAATTGCAGATTTTGAAGTTCCTGAAAAACCATCCCCAAAATCAATACTAAAATCAATATAACTCAATCTATTCTTAGTGAATTTCATTTTGTTAAATACTAAAATAATGTTTTTGTCTCTAAGGTTTTTCTGAAGACTCATTAGATCTTGCCTTGTCATTTCTTTGTTAAAAACAACAGCAATTACTTTCTTATTCGAGGTGAAAGAAAGCATTCCGAAAACAAAAACGGTTAAGAATAATAGTGGGAAAAGTGTAGTCTTCTTCATTGGTTTGATAACGCTGCAAAATTATACAAATATCATCAATTGTGAAACCAAAGTTTTGATTTTTAATAGATTTCTAATAATTTTTTTCTTTTTCCGAGAGATACTCGTATTAGAAATCATACAACAAATAAAAAACTCCAAATTGACCGTTTCAACTTGGAGTTTTTTTTATTTCAATTTTATCTAGTCCTGAAATAACGA
>DLND01000100.1 GCA_002476905.1 Flavobacteriales bacterium UBA7519 | reverse complement strand
GAAGGGTTTTTCAGTGACCTCCTTCTATCGGGGCTATTGATAAAGTACGGCATAATTTTTCGTTGTTTCTATAAAAGAAATTCCTAATTTTAAAAACACAAAATATAAATTATGAAATGGACAGACGACAGAAGCGAAAATTTTGATGACAGACGCGGATCCGGTGGTGGCGGTATGCTTGTAGGAGGCGGTCTCGGAACAATTATTATTGCAGCTATTGTATTTTTTTTAGGTGGAGATCCTTCTGCCATTTTAAATAGTAATACATCTGGATCCCAACAGACCGAGCAAAGACAACTGTCTCAGGAAGAACTTAAAATCGGTGAATTCGTTAATATGTTGCAAGCATTAAACGAAGAAACTTGGGCGAAAACATTTAGTGATAATAACATCAAATTCAGGCCAGCCAAAGTAGTTCTTTTCGAAAGCGGGACACAATCTGGATGCGGAGCAGCGAGATCAGAAATGGGTCCATTCTACTGTCCAAATGACGAAACAATCTATATGGATATGAGCTTCTTCAGCGAGTTGCAGTCAAAATTTGGGGCAAAGGTAGGGCAATTTACGGTTGCGTATGTCCTCGGTCACGAATATGGTCATCACATCCAGAATCTACTCGGAACATTGGGCAAGATAGACCAGCTGAGACAAAGCGGAAGATACTCCGAGAGTGAGATGAACAGAGTATCTGTTGCCAATGAACTACAAGCCGATTTCTATGCTGGTGTTTGGGCAAAACAAACCGATAGCCGGGAAAAAATATTGGAACCTGGCGACATCCAAGAAGCAATGAGCGCAGCAGCGGCTGTCGGAGATGATAATATACAGAAGAGAGCTCAGGGCTATGTGAATCAGGAAAGCTTTACACACGGCTCATCTGCGCAACGAGAAGAATGGTTTATGAAAGGTTATACTACGGGCGATATCAGACAAGGGGACACGTTCGACGCACTACTGAAATAATTCTTCTAACATATAAAAAACAAGCCTCAGAACGAATCTGAGGCTTGTTTTTTTTGTATTTTATTTTTTCTTAGTCTTAATCTTCTTCACCTGTTCTTTGATGAAAGGATATTTCTGTTGCATATCTTTACTCAGAGATGGATCAAGTTTTAAAGCTTTCTCTAGCATGAGTACTCCTTCTGATTCGTTTTTCAGGTTAAAGTAGCAATTACTCAACTGATAATATAACTCTGCTCTCTGATGGCTTAAAAGTGCTTTCTGTAGAACAATCACGGCATCATCATATTCCCCTATCAACATCAGCATTTCCGAAAATGCGTACCAATTGTAAAATCTGTTAGGTTCAGTCTCAACAAGTTTTTTTAGACATGCAAGACTTTCCTCATATTCACCACAAGTAATGTATAGAAATGCCAATCTTTTCTGATATTCCAAGTTACTATCATTTAGAGCAACAGCTTCTTGAGCAAAATAGAGCGCTTCTTTTGTATTACCCATATCTTCGTAGATGTAGGATTGCTCCATCATCGCCAGATAAAACTGCGGATCCTCCTTTAGAGATTTCTGGAAGGATGTAAGTGCCTGAACAGGTTTACCTGCTTCTTTGTAACAAAGTCCTATTTTGTAAAACGTAAATGCTTTGGTGTACTCCAGCTCCAGCATTTCTTCATAGACTGCAATGGCTTCATCCCATTTACTAAGCGCTTCATAAGAAGATGCTTTAAATGCATAAACGCCGACAGCTGTAGAATTGATCGCGATGAGGTAATCAAAACCTCTGATCGCCTCTTCGTAATTTTTCTTGTTGAAGAAATATTGTCCGTACTCGTGCCAAGCCGTTTCCGAAAAAGGAAATCTGTCAAGATATTGATTCAAAAAATCCAATGCTTCCTGAGGTCTATTCAGCTTATTATAACAAAGCATCACATTTTCCAGAGAATAATCATCATAAGGATCGTGTTCCAAAGCTGCGCTGTAATGTTTCAGTGCATTAAAAGGATCATCTAGATTAATAAACTCATCGGCGATAAAATTGTGTAGAAAATTTTCCTCTTCTTCTAATTCCAAAGCTTTCTGACAATATTCAATAGACTTTTTCGGATTTCCGAGATTCGAATAATATTTTGCGCAACAGACCAAAAAATCTGTATCTTCCAAAGAAGACTGGTGCAGCTCATCAATCAGATCTTTTGCTTTCGTATAGCGCTCCAACTCCAGAAAAACTTCCAGCTGTTTTGTTTTGATTTCTAGGGAATTCGGGTGGATTTTGAGCGCATGATTTACAGCCAACTCTGCATAGCTAAAATCTCCCAGCTCTAGGTAATAAATAATGATGTCTACATATTCTTCTGTATCGAAATAGAACTCTTCATTATTTTCTATCATTTCTTCGAACTTTTTCGCAAGTTCATTTTCAAAAAATTCTTCCAATATGTGTGATTTAGATTTGAGACTTAGCTCCGCTCAGACTGCATATTTGCTTAGTGTGAGGTTCGTAACTTCAATTACAATTAGCCGGATCTTAAATCTTTAAATAAAGTTAATCAATTTTGATTTGAAAATAAACCATCTTGGACTGACAATTTATTAACATTAATCATTTTTCTGTTCGGAATATATTGTTGTTAAAAACATACCAAACGATTTTTCCAAACCGGTAATATCTCCGGATTTTAGATTAATACCTCCGTAGATACTATCATTACTGCGGATTTTAAAACTACTCAGTGAAAAATATAAAGATGGCTGCCCGTCTTTGCCTGACAATTTTACCGATGACCCGAGCAATTTTCTTGTTGAGACTGTCAAAACTTCATCAATTCTTAATTGCAATCTCAGGAAACTTCTCGGATGTATTTCCAGGATTTTATTATTTACCGATATTTTCTGATTGTTATCCGAAGAAGATATCAGAAAAGCTACATTATCTTCCGCCGGAATATCATCGGATTTTGTATAGTAAAGATTCAGAATATAATAAGCAGGATCGAATTGCTGAAAAGTCCCATCTATCTTTTCAATTGGCTTTAGCGAAAAAGTATTCGCACCAATTTGCTTTGCTTTTTTATAAATTTCTCCGAACATTTTTACATCGTCTTTGGAAAATCCATTCACGAGAACTTCTCCAAGATATTCGGATTTTGAAACATCAGAAATACTATAAAAAATCTTTTCCTTATTATCGTTTACTTTATCAACTTTGTTCAATGTAACTTCCTGAAGATAAAATAATTGAAAACAAAGTAAAAGAATGATAAATAATAGTTTACGCATTCGTTAATTTTAAAATTTCTACGCAGTCTCTCAGACTGTTTTCCCAATGTTTTGGCTCTATATTATAATCCTTTTCGATTTTTTCCAAAGACATTGTGCTTCTTTTCGGACGTTTTGCAGGTGTTGGAAACTCTTCCGTGGTAATAGATTTTAAATTAACCTCAGAACCAGAAAATTCTTTTATTTTACTCGCAAATTCAAACCAAGTTGTTTCAGAATAATTGGAAAAATGATAGATCCCGAAAGTCTTTTTTTGAGATTCTATAATATCCATAATCGCTTCGGCAAGATCATTGGCATTAGTAGGCTGTCCGTGCTGATCTCCTACTATTCCTAACTCATCTTTGATCTCAAATAAATGAAGCATCGTTTTGACAAAATTCTTATTAAACTCTGAATAGAGCCAAGATGTTCTCAAGATAACAGNNAACAGTTTCTGGATTGTTGTCTAAAGCCAGTTCTTCACCTTTTCTTTTGGATGCACCATATACGCCTATGGGATTGGTAAAATCATCCTCAGAATAACTTAAATTAGTCTCTCCGTCAAAGACATAATCTGTGGAAACGTGTATTAGCACAGCGTTATTATCTTTACAGACCTTAGCCAGATTTCCAACTGCATCAGCATTTACCGCAAATGCACGGTCTGATTCTTTTTCAGCAAGATCTACCGCCGTGTAAGCCGAAGCATTAATCACAAAATCAGGCTGATACTCAGCAAAAGCCTCATCCACCTGATCATAATTTGTAATATCTACTACAGCAGATCCTGTAAAATTAAAATCATACAGATTATGATACTTTGGCGCTATTTTCTGAAGACAATGACCAAGCTGGCCGTTCCCTCCGATAACAAGAATTTTTTTCATTATTAATTTTTAATTTTATTCTGGCTTCTGAAAAACGAAACCCTTTCTTTAAATGTTTTATAATCTATATTCACAAGAAAATGGGCAAACTGATTTAAGGTCTTTTCCGGCATTTTTTCAGCCCTTCTAGCCTTCATATTAAAGTAAATCACTGTGAGCCAAAAAACAGCGTGTACTACACCTTTATCATCCATCATCAGTAATTCTACCACCGCTGTTAGGTCATCAACAAAAATGGTTTTGCTGGTAATAGTTACCTTAGAATTATATTTTACTTCTTTTAGGTAAGCAATTTCATTTTGGATAGTAACCCAAGTGCATCCAGTTTCTCTAGCATATTGCTCATAAGTAAATCCGTAGTTCTGTTCTACGTGATCTTCTCTTGCATTAAGCATATATTCGAGGTATTTTACATTATTCAGATGACCAATGGGGTCACAATCTGCGAAACGGATCTTTACTGTGGATGAAAATTCTTTTTCCATAATGCAAAAATAAAAAAACCGCTCCGAATAAGAGCGGTTTTATGATTTATTAAGACATTGTTATTTTAAGCCTAATTCTTTTTTAACTGCTGGTGTAGCATCAGTTCCTGCTTTGTAAACTAAAGCCGGGCTGGAAGCATCGAATACGAATTCATACCCTGCAGCTTTAGACACTTTAGTGATGGCATCATTGATTTTCTTTTCGATAGGATCCAATCCTGCATCTCTTTTTTCTGCGATATCTTTCTGTGCTGCAGTATACATCTGCTGCAAGTTATCCTGAAGTTTTTGAACTTCCTGACTTCTTTGCTCGTTGATAGCCTGAGTCTGCTTAGGCGCTTCATCCTGATATTTTTTCATAAGATCCTGAAGAGACTTCCCTTGCTTTTCCAATTCGGTTTGTTTAGCTGTCTGAAGTGACTGCAACTGTGTATCCAACGCTTTCATTTCCGGCATTGCAGTGAATATTGAGTTGATGTCTACAGATGCAATTTTCTGTGCGTTTGCAAAACCTGTAGCAAAAACCATTACAACAGCTACTAATAATACATTTAATTTGTTCATTTTAAAAAGTTATATTTATATATTTAAATTATTTCATTTCATTTCAGCAGAATCACCAAGGCTTTTTCTCTGCGTGGAATTAATTTTGCCTTTAGCAGAAGTTTTACCATTTTGTTCTTTCCGATTTAATGTTCCGGATGAAACGCTTCCTGAACTAGCTTTTTCATCCTTAGAAACATTCTTCCCCAATAGGCTGAGAACCGCATCCGTATAGTCGTATTTCTTATCTAAAAATATTACACTGATGTTGTTGCTTTTATCAAGAACTATGCCCAAATTATTCTTTGTAGACACGGTCTTAATGGCATTCCATATTTGATCCTGAAATGGTTTTGTGAGATTGGAACGAAGCTGGTTCACTTCTCCGTTAGACCCGAATCTTGCACCAATTGTATTTCTGATGCTTGCTTCCATATCTACCACTTCTTTCTCACGCATCTTCAGCTGCTCGCCTACCAGCAATACTTTCTCATTCTCAAAGGCTTCTCTTTTCCTTTCATAATCTGCCTGTAGTTTCTGTAGATCAGACTGCCATTGGCTGATTTGGGAATTAAGTCTACTCTCAGCTTCTTTGTACTGAGGAAGTTTGCTAAGGACATAGTTTGTATCTACCACGCCTATTTTCTGTGCATAGATATGAGCTATGGCAAAAAGAAATGTTACAAATATTGCTAGTTTTTTCATCCTATAAAAATAGTATTTTTTTTATAATGGCTGATTCATCAGGAAGTGTGTTTGCCATCCGGACGGCTCTGTACCTCCTAAAGTTTTATCGAAACCATAAGCAAAGTCAAAACCAATCAATCCAAATGCTGACATCGAAACCCTGATTCCGATCCCTGCAGATCTTTTTAGTCTGAATGGATTATAAGCTCCGAAACTGTTCCAAGCATTTCCAGCTTCTACAAATGTTAAAGCAAAGATCTTAGCCGTCTGATTCATAGAAATAGGATATCTAAGTTCTGCTGCAAATCTATTATAAATCGTCGCTCCACCATAAGGCGTGATGTCATAAGATGATGATGAACTGAAACCAGTGGATGAAGCATTTTCATAACCTCTTAGCGGAACCAATTCCCTACCATCAAATCTACCATTGAACAAACCTACACCTCCTACATAATATCTTTCAAAAGGCGGCGGTCCTAATTCTTTACTGTATCCATTTAGAAAGCCCATTTCTCCCGTAGTTCTTAGAACAAGCTTACCGACCACTTCGTTGTAGAAATCTGCTTTTAACTTCACTTTATAGAATTCCATCCACTTATACTTGTCCAAAGTACTAATGGTAGAATAATCTTTATTACTGAACCAAGAATATGGTGGTGTGAATTTCACCGATGCTTCTATATTCGAACCATAAGTTGGGAAAACCGGATCCAACCCCGCTGAATTTCTACTCAAACCAATATTGAAACTGAATGATTTTGTACTTCCGTTATATTCCAGCGCATCTCCAAAATAGAATGGATAATTGCTGAAATCATAACTCTGGTACTGTATTCCTGTGTAAAGAGAGAAATAATCATCCGGCCATTTTAAATATCTTGTTAATCCTGCAGTAGCAGAGAAAATATTCATTGTCTGATCTCCCGTTGAATATGAGTAATTTACTCTGGAATAATTCAATCCAACACTTAGCGCTGTAGGTCTCGTTCCGAATAACCAAGGCTCTGTAAATGAAATTCCATAGTTGGTAAAATATCGTCCTGCCTGTGCCTGAAGCGATAAAGTTTGTCCGTCACCTTGTGGAACCGGCTTGAAATCTTTGAATTTTAAAAAGTTCCTTAAAGAGAAGTTATTGAACGTTAATCCTAATGTTCCGATGAAAGAACCTCCACCGTAACCAGCTTGCAACTGCACCTGGGAAGAACCTTTTTCAACAAGCGTCCAGTGCATATTAACTGTGTTATCCTGCGGATTCGGTTTTACGTCGGTGCCGATTTGCTGAGGATCAAAAAACTGCCTCCCCGCCAGTTCGAAATATGTTCTCTTGATATCTGATTTTGCGAACAAAGCTCCCGGCTTAGTTCTAAGCGCTCTGAGGATAACATGGTCGTGTGTTGTAGTATTTCCGGACCAAGTTACACGGTTCCAAGTGGCTTTTTCTCCTTCGCTTATTCTGATTTCTAGATTAATAGAATCTCCTTTTACCGATTTTTCGATAGGTGTTACCGTAGAAAAAAGGAAACCATTATTCATGTAAATTGATTTCAGGTCAGAATCATCTTCCTTACCTCCATCTTCGCCAACTTTTTTATTAAAGCCGACAGCATCATAAATATCTCCTGTTTTGTACCCCAATACTTTTTGTAAGAATTCTGACGAATACGTTGTATTTCCTATGAAGTTAATATCTCCAATGTAATATTTCTTACCTTCGTTCAGCTTGACATTGATATTATATCCTTTTTCGTTTCTAGAAACAGAATCAGATACAATAGTTGCATCTCTGAATCCTAATGAATTATAGTAACTGATCAGATTTCTTTTGTCCTCATCATACTTGTCCTGAACAAACTTCGATGGTTTGAAAATACCTTTGATGAATCTCTTCTGCTTAGTTTCTTTGAAACCATTTTTTCTAAGTTTTCTGCTGGAAACATTTTCATTTCCTTCAAAAGTGATTTTATCAATCTTAACTTTTTTGCCTTTGGAAACTTCGATTGTCCAATCTACCAAATTAGCATCTGTACCATTTGCTTTTTCCTGAATATTGATCTTTGCATCCGCAAATCCTTTTGAGATGTATTCCTGAGGAATTTTATTCTGAAGACTGGAAATCAGATTACTGTTTATCTTGGTTCCAGGTTTCAAATTGTTATCTTTAATCAGTTTTTCGTTTTTAGATTTCCCAATACCTTTCCCAATAAATTTAACTTCGCCAAGTTCCTTCAGATCCTGAAGCTGAAATTGCAAAACAACATTTTGTCCTTCTACATCCTGAATATATACTTCTACTTTAGAAAAGGATTGTGTTTCCCAAAGCTTTTTGACAGCATTGCTGACTCTCTGCCCGGGGATTTCTAACTTCTCTCCTTTCACAAGACCCGTAAAACGTAAAATCTGTGCTGGTGTATATCTTTTGACACCGTCTACAACGATATCTTTCAGAACATACTCCTGATTCTGATTTCCGCTAAGTTCTGTGTTATCTGCATTGTTACCCTGTGGAACAACCTGTGCGTGAAAATACACGGAGGCTGTAAGCAATATAATGGGTATAAATCTTAATTTCATTCTTATTGAAGTTGTTCTCTTTTCTATAATTTATTTTTGTGAAAGAATCTGGTCACTGGTCATTCCGTACCTTCTTTCTTTGTTTTGATAATCTATAACACACTGAAAAAATGTATCCTTGGAGAAATCTGGCCATAATACATCTAAAAACTGAAGTTCTGCGTAGGCAATCTGCCAAAGCAGGAAGTTACTGATTCTTACCTCTCCGCTGGTTCTAATCATTAGATCTACCTGAGGAAAATCTCTAGTATAAAGATGATCTTCAAAAACTTTTTCATCTATATCTTCTGCAGCAAGTTTTCCTTCCTTTACTTCTTTGCTGATTTCCTGAACGGCTTTTAGTATTTCTTTCTGAGAGCCGTAGCTCAATGCAAGAATAAGATTTCCGCCTTTGTTATCCTTTGTAAGATTAACCACATTCATCAGTTGATCTTTTACTAATTCTGGTAATGATGATATATCACCTATCACATGCATCCTTAGTCCTTTAGAAAAAATCTCATCGGCTTCCAAAAGTAAAGTCTCGGATAAAAGATTCATTAAGGTATCCACTTCTTCTTTCGGCCTGTTCCAGTTTTCTGATGAGAAAGTGTAAAGAGTAAGATATGGAATATGAATCTCATTACAGGCATTGATAACATTACGCACCGCATTAATAGCATTCTTATGTCCAAAGGTTCTTTCTTCTCCTCTAGATTTTGCCCACCTTCCGTTTCCGTCCATTATAACGGCGACGTGCTTTGGTAATTTATCTTTATTTATAAGCTTTTTAAAATCCTGCATAATGACTATTTACAATAACAAGGTGGTCTCCCGAATGAATATGACAGAATGATAGTAGCTGAATTAATCCAGTCTTTGGAATTCAGGTTACCTACATTTCGCTGGTCTTTGAAAGCCTGCACAGCTGCTGCAGTATCACCTGTTGGCAATAAGCTTTTCACTGTGATATCACCGTCTTTCAGCATACTGTAATCCACCTGATCTGAGAATGTTGGTCTGAAGGTAAACTCACCGGACAATGCCCAGTTATAATTAAATTTATATTTAAGACCTACACCGAAAGGAATTCCGAGCGTAAACGCTTTATCATTGGAATAAACAACCTGGGTTCCGTAAGTATTTACATTCAGATGAGCTTTGACGGTATTCATGTAAAAACCGGAGACACCACCGAATATATAAGGACTAATCATACTGACCTGTTCTTCATTGACCGGAAGAAAATTATATTCAAAAACCAAATCCGCAGATACCACCGAGTTGGTTCCTGAGAGCTTTCTCGCCCTGCGATAATTTTCTTTTGCGTAATTGTCATTAAACTGAATATTATTGTATCCGACATTCAGCCTGATCGTTTGATAGGGATTAAAATTCATCCTATACATTATCCCAGCATAAAAAGGCAATCCATAATCCGAGATATTTCCCACAGGTTTCTGAAGCACATAATTTGTACTTCCTATATCACCTACAAGATTACTCATACCCATCTGTATCCCAACCTCATGTCTCTGAGCTTTTGCCAAACTCAAAAAACAAAAAATTGCCACAAGGGTAAAAGTTAATTCTCTCTTCATTCTCAATATGCTCAAAGGTCTATTGTTCAAAAATTTGGTGCAAATATAAAACATTTTTAGATTAAGGAACTTCTTAAAGTTTAGTTAAATAAAAACAAAAAAACATAATTTCTTATTACAAAAACGAACTTATTGATAAAATAGTCTATAAAAAATAAAAGCCTTGAAAAAAGGCTTCTATTTTATTTTGTGTTTAAAAACTTTTTAAGCTTATTCCTGATTTTTATAATTGTGGGTTCTACATAATTTTCATCTTCATTAAAGTAACCGTAACCATAGCCATAACCGTAACCGTAGCCGTAGCCATATCCATAACCGTAGCCTTGTTTTATTACGAAATCATTGTACACTAATCCCAGATTGGATACTTCTTTTTTAAAGTATTTTTCGGTAATCATTCTCACCATATGCTTTTCGGTATACTCGTGGCGAACCACATATATTGTTGTATCTGCCTTTTTAATTAACTCAAAAGAATCTGCCACAAGACCTACGGGAGGAGAATCAATAATTATATATTCGTACAAATCTTTCAGCTTATCTATGAAATTCATATTTTTATCACTCATCAAAAGTTCTGATGGATTAGGCGGAATGGGACCTGAAGTGATAACATCCAATCCCGGAATACTAGTGTGATTGATAATATCTTCAAGTTCTACCTGCCCTGTAAGATAATTGGAGATGCCGTTTTTGTTATTGATTTTAAAATCACCGAAGATTTTTGGCTTCCTTAGATCCATTCCCAATAAAACGGCTTTTTTCCCGCTGAGACCTAGCACTGAAGCAATATTAATAGAAACATAGGTTTTTCCTTCTCCACTGATGGAAGACGTTACCAATATTACTTTACTTTTCTGTTCTTCATCGAAAAGAAAACGGAGATTTGCGCGTATGGAACGGAAAGCTTCTGATATTGATGATTTAGGTTCTTCCAAAACTGTAAGATTGTTATCGTAACCATTATGGCCAATGACTCCCAGCAACGGAATTTTTGTTACACCCAATAACTCTTTAAGATTTCTGATCTTATTATCTAACAATTCTCCTAAAAGCAGAAATATAAGCGGTATCAGTAGAAGTCCGCCGATAATTTGGGTTTGTGTAGCAGCGATATTAGGAGCAATAGGGCCTTGTCCAAGATTTTTTGCTTTGTCAATCACTGTGAGATTGCTCTGATTGGTTGCAACACGCATTTGGGATTTTGCCTGTTCTGTAAGGAGCGTATTGTAGGTATTTTCTATTATATTATATCCTCTTTGCGCATCCAGGAAAATCCTCTGCTTTTCGGGAAGCGAAACTAACTCTTGATCTATTTTGCCAATCTGAGAATCCAGCTGCGAAAGTCTGTCATAGTAACCTTGGAAATATTTTTTAAGCCCACCCTGTGAAGAGTATTTTGCCTCGTTTATAAGTCTGTTAATTTCTCGCATCGGCTCAGA
>DLND01000097.1:8150-16742 GCA_002476905.1 Flavobacteriales bacterium UBA7519 | reverse complement strand
CCGGCAACCGTTTTGCTGTCAACATCTCCGATAACAGAACCTACACCGTTGTTTCCACCTAAAATTTTGTTGTAGAAATCTACCAACTGCTCTCTCTTAACTTTCTTGTTGTTATCAATCTGTTCTTGAATAGAAGCGGTGTAATAGATACTTTCTTTAGGATAATTCTCAGTGATTTTTTCGATTTCTGTGAATGCGATTGACTGAGGGTCATTCAATGAACTTTCAAGATACGTGTTGTACTCGTTGATTGTTTTTGCCAATTCTGCTTCAGGGAAAGTAGATTCAGTAAGGATTTCTTTGATAAGAGCTGTTACTTTTGGCAAGCTGTCTTTGTAAGTACTGAAATTAACAAACAACGTCTGACCACTGAATCCGAAATTGATGTTAGATTTCCATTGGTCCAGCATATCTTGGATTTGTTCTTTGGTGTGGGTTTTAGTTCCTGTTTTAAGAACCTGAGCCATTAGAGAACCAACATCAGATTTTCCGTTCAAATCTTTAGCATTACTTACAGGAAATTTGAAACTTCCAAGAACCTTACCGCCTTTGATATCTTTCTTGATCAAGCCATATTTCATTCCATTGCTTAGTTTGCCTTCTGTCAAATTAGCTTTCAGATTTTTGATACTCGCTTCGAAAGGTGCAGCATCTTTTTCCAATGCTTTTCCTTTGTAATCCTTGGTCAAAGTCGCAATTTGATCATCGGTATATTCTACATTTTTAACCCTTACCTCATCTTTTGATGGGATGAAAACACCAACTGTTCTGTTATTAGTCTTGAAATATTTAGCAGCTACTCTTTGGATATCTGCAGCCGTTAATTTCTCTACGGTGTCACGATAAATCATTCCCAATTTATAGTTTCCAGCACCAACAATTTCTGTCAAATTAATAGCATAACCAATTGTGTTATTTTTGATATTTTCTACTTGTTTAAGGATTTTTGCTTTCGCTCTCGCAACGTCTTGGTCTGTATATTTGATGGTGGCAATCTTGTCCAATTCGGCACGGAAATCATTCTCCGTAGTTTTCAAATCTTTGTCAGCCGGAATATCCAAACCGAAATACATAAAACTCGCATCTCTCACCAAAGGCTGATAAGCATAAACAGAAGCTGCTTTGTGAGAATCAATCATCGCTTTGTAAAGGTAACCGGAAGGGTCAGCCGTTAAAATCTCCTGCAAAGCATCCAACGCCGCATAATCCTTATCCGCATAAGGAGCTGTGTGGTAAAGCGCTCCAATCACTTTGCTGTCTCCAGCGCGCTTCAGTTCTACAAAACGTTCGCCATCCTGAGCAGGCTCTACGGTATAAGGCGTTTCTAGAACTCTTGCAGGTTTTGCAATCGTTGAGAAATATTGCGCAATATAGTCCAATGCTTTTTTCTCATCAAATTTTCCTGCGACAATCAAAGTTGCGTTGTCTGGCTGATAGTATTTTTCATAGAATTTTCTAAGCGTCACCGCTTTTACTCTTTCCACATCTTCTTTACTTCCAATAGTACTATTTCCGTAGTTGTGCCACAGATAAGCTGTAGAAACGATACGCTCCATCAATACTCCACTTGGGCTATTCTCTCCGATCTCGAACTCATTTCTCACCACAGAAAATTCTTTATCCAAATCAGATTGAAGAATCGTTGCATTAATCATTCTGTCGGCTTCCATTTCCAAAAACCATTTTAAGTTCTCATCATTGGATGGGAAAACTTCATAATAATTGGTTCTGTCATACCAAGTTGTTCCATTGGCATTTCCACCTTTGTCAGACAACATTTTTTTGATATCACCTAATTTTTTCGTGCTTTTGAACAACATATGCTCCAGCAAGTGAGCCATACCTTTCTCGCCATAACCTTCGTGCTTGGAGCCAACATTATAAACGATATTCACAACAGCATTACTTTGAGATGGATCCGATAGCAAAAGAACTTTCATCCCGTTGCTCAGGGAATATTCTTTGATTCCTTCTGTATTGCTAATAAATTTTGGAGTTTCGGCTTTTTGTGCAAATGCAGGCGTGCTAAGCCCAGCATAGAAAACGACAGCCACAGTCAGTAGAAGATTCTTCATATTTTGATTGTTAATTTTTAAGTATCTAAAATTAAATACTTTTCGTTTAAAATACATTTTGTATTCGATATTTATGAAAATCTTAACGTAATTTTGCCGATATGTTAGTTGAAAAAGTCATTTTAGGGATTGATCCTGGAACAAGCATTATGGGTTTTGGAATTATTTCTGTCAAAGGAAATAAAATGGAGTTGGTAGCTATCCACGAATTGATCCTGAAAAAATATGAAAATCACGAAACAAAACTTAAAGTGATCTTCGATAAAACTTTGGCTTTGATAGATGAATATCATCCCGACGAAACCGCTCTGGAAGCTCCTTTCTTCGGAAAAAATGTTCAGAGTATGCTGAAGCTGGGACGAGCACAAGGCGTTGCAATGGCAGCAAGTCTCCACAGAAATGTTCCCATTATAGAATACTCTCCAAAGAAAATCAAAATGGCCATCACAGGTAATGGAAATGCCAGCAAGGAACAAGTTGCAGGAATGCTTCAAAGTCTTTTAAAACTGAAAGAATTCCCCACAAAATATCTGGATGCATCCGATGGATTGGCCGTTGCTGTTTGCCATCATTTCAACTCAGGAAGTATCTCTACAGATAAATCTTATTCTGGCTGGGACAGTTTTCTGAAGCAGAATCCGGATAGGATAAAATAGTGGTTGGGTGACGGTTGGTTGTGGATGGATATTTTTTCAGGCGGAGGCTCTCGAAGCCATTTCATTAAATCTTTTTCCTTTTTTCTTGTTTCTTTCCACTTGATTCTTGTCTCTTGATTCTCTATCTTTGAATCGATGAATAACTCTCTTTTTGAAATCGTAGAACACACCAACCGGAACATTTTTCTCACGGGAAAAGCAGGCACGGGGAAAACTACATTTCTCAACGATTTTGTAAAAAAAACCAAGAAAAAACACATTGTAGTTGCACCCACAGGAATTGCAGCAATCAATGCAGGTGGCGTTACGATCCACTCTATGTTTGGTTTACCCCTCAGAACTTTTCTTCCAACTACAGAAAGAATTGACCAGAATTTAGGAAACAATATTCCCGATTTGATGGTTCATTTTAAATACAGAAAAGACAAACTCAAGCTTCTCCGCGAAATCGAAATTATCATTATTGATGAAGCATCAATGTTGCGGGCGGATGTTTTGGATATGATGGATTTTGCATTGAGACACGTTCGTAGAAATCAGCAGAAATTCGGTGGTGTTCAGATGTTGTTTATTGGCGACCTTTATCAATTGCCTCCGGTTGTGAGAGACGAATATATCTTGGCGATGTACTATTCTTCGCCCTTCTTCTTTGATGCCAAAGCTTTAGAAGGAAGTAATTTCATCACGCTTGAATTGACTAAAGTTTACCGCCAAACTGATGAACATTTTCTAGAAATCCTAAATGCGATTAGAGACGGAATTACAGAAGATATCGACTTTGAAGCTTTGAACGAACGATATCAACCTGACTTTGATCCAAAAGATGAAGCTTACGTTTATCTCTGTTCTCACAACAAAATGGCGGATGACATCAACCAGAAAAAAATAAAAGAATTGGGTGGAAAAGCTCATTTTTACACAGCTGATGTTGTTGGAGATTTCAAGGAAACGCAATATCCGAATGATGAAGTTCTGGAACTGAAAGTCGGAGCGCAGATTATGTTCATCCGAAATGACACGTCGCCCGATAAAAAATATTACAACGGCAAACTCGCTCAGATTTCTTATCTCGATGAAGATGAAATCTCTGTAATTCTAGATGGAAGCGAAGAAGAAATCACTCTAAAAGCAGAAACTTGGGAACAGAAAAAATACTCTTTGGATGATGAAAAGAACATCAAGGAAGAAGTTTTGGGAAGCTTCAAACAGTTTCCAATTCGTTTGGCTTGGGCGGTTACGATTCATAAAAGTCAAGGTTTGACATTCGACAGATTAATTATTGACGCGGGAAAAAGTTTCGCTTCCGGACAGGTTTATGTAGCACTTTCACGTTGCCGAACTTTGGAAGGAATTGTCCTTAAATCTAAAATTACGCCTGAAGTTATTTTTTCTGATAAAAGAGTCTCAAAGTTTCAGGATGAGACGCACGCCAATGCAAAAATAGAGGAAATCCTGAATGCTGAAAAATATGATTATAGCATCCAGAAAGTCATTAGAAGGATTGATTGTGTTTGGTTTCAGTCTGCGTTGGAAAACTGGATGGTTATCAGCCGAACCAGTAAATTCATCGACAAAGAAAAAGCCGATTATCTCTATCATTGTTTGAAAGCAGACATTGAAAATTACATTACGATTTTTCAAAAATTCGAAAGAATCTTACTCCAGAAAACTCAGAAATTTCTGCAAGGTGAGGAAGAATGGACTGAGATTGAAATGAAAGCCAAAGGTGCTGTCAATTTCTTTTTCTCGAATGTGAATGAGAAAATATTTTCTCCGCTTAAAGATTTCTATTCTGAAACTAAAGGCGTAAAAGGATTGAAAGCCTTCAATGAAGATTTCCGTGTTTGGTTGGATGATATAGAAGATTATCTTAAGGATCTGAAAGAGGTTTATCTGTTGGAAACGCCGTTATTCGACAAAGAAAAAGATGTGGAAGTTTCATTAGCCATCAAGAAAGTTCCCACGCACGTTTTGACTTATCAACTCTTCCAAAATGGAAAAACGGTTTCTGAGATTGCAAAAGAAAGAGGTTTGGTGAATTCGACTATTTTCGGGCATCTGTCAAAATATGCTGAGCAAAATTTATTGGATAAAAATGATTTGCTGAGAATCTACCCAAAAAGTAAAATTGAAGCGTTCGAAAAACAATTCAAGGCAGAACCAAAAGAGAATATCAACGATTGGAAATCTGTTTTGCCTTCGGATTTTGATTATGGCGAGATTCGTTTGATTTGGAATTACTTCTTGAACCTAAAGAAGTAGTTTATTTGAAAAATATCTTTAATGTTTTTGACATTTGTAATCCTTTCTTACATTTTAAAATTTGATTTTTTTTGGAATGATGATTAAGTACGTGAACAACTAAAATTATTTTAAAAATCCAGAAGAACATTAAATCTTTAACAATCAAGCCTTTGCGTTATTTGCAAAGGTTTTTTTTTACTTTTTTAATGATACAAGATGTAATGATTTAAAATCAAGCATTGTCTAAATAATAATACCAATCAAAATTTTTATTACTGAAAATCAGTTAATTAATTAAAATATACATTTTTATTTACTACTTTGTATTGCATACTACTTTAATAAATATATATCTTTGCAATGTAAATTATTAGAAAATACAAACTACCAAAATAAAAACCACGTATTATGAAAACTAAAATCCTAATGGCAGCAATTTTTTTCTCAGGATTGATTTATGCACAGGAAACACCTAAAAAAGATACTGCGACAACAAAAAACATAGAAGCAGTAAGCCTAACCAAACAAGTTTTCAAAAAACAAAGTGACCGTTTCGTTTATGATGTTGCCGCATCGCCAGTGGCTAAAGGAAACACAGCATTCAATCTTTTGAAGCAAACACCATTGGTTTCTTCAACAGATGATAAAACTTTGAAAATCATTGGGAAAAACAACGCTGTGATTTTCATTAATGGAAGAAAAACCAATATGGATGCGGAGTCATTAACTCAATTTCTGAAAAATACACCCGCAGAAAATATTCAGAAAATTGAAGTGATTACGCTTCCCGGAAGTGAATATCAGGTTGAATCTTCGGACGGAATCATCAACATCGTTTTGAAGAAAAAAATGACCGACGGACTGAACGGAAATATGAGAATGGGAAACGCCCAAAGTTATTATAACTCTTCTTATGCAGGCGTTTCGCTGAATTATAGAAAAGATAAGTTGGGAATCAGTTCCAACATCAACACAAGTCAAAATATTCAGGAGCAATATTATATTCTGAGAAACGGAAATGATAATTCCAGCAACCAGTCAGAAGGACGGGTATCTGATCCCAACAAAAACTTAGGCGGTTATTTGAACATTGATTATCAGTTGAATGACAATAGTAATTTGGCTTTGACTTATAATTCTTGGGCAAACAGAAGCTATGGCTCTGGTTCCAATCTATTCAATACGATTATCGCTCCCAACGAAAAAGGCAATATAGAAACTAGATACAGTCTGACTAAAAATGTTGAAAACTCACGTTCGTACAACAACTCCCTAAACCTGAATTATGAATGGAAGACAGACACACTCGGAAGTAAGTTGAATCTGAATGCAGCTTATCTTAATTATAAAAGATTTCAGAATGCAGACAACAGAACTTATACGACCGATTTGACGAGACAGGTTTTCAATCCTTCGACCATCATTATGCAAAGTACGCCTCAGATTATTAATAATTTCTCATCTACGGTTGATTATATCAAAAAATTTAAGAATGACTTCACAGTGGCTATCGGAGGAAACTTTAACAAAACAAAAACCGACAACGATACCAAGAATGACACTTATTATTATGACAAGGACGGAAATCTGGTAGACCAATACGGAAAACCAATCAGCAGTCCTATATCTACACCCAACCATTTTATTTACGATGAGAATATCTATGGCTTCTATGTAACCTTGGAAAAAAAGTTTTCTGATAAATTCTCAGGAAAAATAGGTTCTAGATATGAATTGACGAGCAGTGTTGGAAAATCGGACAATTCGGACTTCAGTAATATTGAAAGAGATTATAATAATTGGTTGCCTTATGCGAGTTTGAACTATGCGATTAACGACAAGAATAATATTTCGTATGCTTTTTCCAGTAGAATGAGAAGACCAAGTTTTTGGGAACTGAATCCTGTCAAGAATTATCTTACCAATGTCAACTATACGCAGAACAACCCTTTCGTGAAAGCGTCTTCGGTTTACACCAATGAGTTTACATATATGTTCAAGAGTTCTTACTTCCTGATAATCAATCACTCATTAACGAAAAATGCAATTACACAAGTTCCTTTGCAAAGAGACAAAGTAAGATTGGATGCCAACAATCAACCAGTTCTGGATGTCCACGGAAATCAAATCACTGACCGAGAACTGCGCTATATCAGAACTAATTTCGGAGATAAACAAGAGATGTCTGCAATGATTGGGATGCAAAAATCTTTTTTCAAACAATATTGGACAACCAATTTCAATATCGGATTGCAAAGAAATATCAATAACGGTTTTTTAAATACAGACCCGATTACGGGCGATATTTTTCCAGATTATGTGAACAAAATCAAATCAAATAGTTTATTGATTCAAACCAACAACACTGTAAGACTGGATAAAAAGAAAACTTGGTTTTTAGGCGTGAACTATTGGTATGTTGATAATCAGCAGATAGAATTGGGACAACTGAAATCTTTAATGAGTTTGGATGCCAACATCAAAAAAGTATGGAACGACTGGACTTTTGCTCTAGAAATCTATGACCTTCTGAAAACGAATAAAGTTGTGATTAATGACAATTCTCAAGCCAGTGGAAACTATAATTATATCAATCAAAATCAATATAACCAAAGTTTGAACTTCAGTATCACTTATAACTTCGGGAACAAAAAAGTTCAGAAAATAAGAGATATCAGCAGCGCAGAAAAGGACATTAAAAACCGCACCAGATAACTACTATATATTTTTTTATCAAATTATTATTTTCAAAAGCAATCCCGAAGAAGCTCTTCGGGATTTTTTATGTTAATTTAAAATAGCATTCTATTTCTTAGGCAGAAAAACCTCTGCCAGCATACATCTTGCACTTCCACCGCCGTTGGTTTCTATAACTTCTAAATCTGAATAAATAATTTCACTATATTTTTCAATTGCAGAAACTTGTTCCGGCTTCAAAGATTTGTAGGCACTTTGACTCATTACTAAGAACTTCTCTCCTGAATTATTCTGAACCTGAAGCATATTTCCGGCGAAATTCTGCATTTGGTTTTCAGAGATTTCTATTAATTCTTTTCCTGAGTTTTTGATGGTTTCTACGACTTTTTCTCTTTCCAATTCGTCATCGATACAATCCAAACAAATCACAACAAATTTGTCGGCAACACACATCATCACATTGGTATGATAAATCGGTAATCTTTCTTCGCCAGAGGTTTGATAAGAATGAAAAACTACAGGTTTGAATCCAAATTCACTGCAGAATTTTCTGAACAAATCTTCATCTAACCTCAAAGAAACCGAACCGTAAGCAATCTTGTTATCGTGGTCGAAAATCATACTTCCCGTTCCTTCTAGAAATTTATTGTCTTTTTCCGCTCCAGAATAATCAATAACTTCGGTTACTTCAAATTGTTCTTTGATTTGGTCAAGAATATCATTTCGTCTTTCCAAGCGTCTGTTTTCTGCAAACATTGGATATAAAACCACTTTTCCGTCTCTGTGAAAACTTACCCAGTTATTTGGGAAAATTGAATCTGGCGTTTTTGGCTCAAGTGTATCTTTGATGGTAATCACATTGATGCCTTTCGCTCTCAATTTTTCAACAAAAGAATTGAACTCTTTCAAAGCTTCATCTT
>DLND01000097.1:0-8050 GCA_002476905.1 Flavobacteriales bacterium UBA7519 | reverse complement strand
ATCAAAGCTTCATCTTGAACATTCCCTTCCTGTTGAACCTGAAAATAATTATTAACCGCCGTCTGCTCGTTGAATCCGAAAGCAACTGGTTCTATCATCAAAACTGTATCTGTAGTCTGCATTGTATTAATTAAAAGATTAAGAAATTTAGAGATTGAGAAATTATTCTCTTACTAAGGGCAAAGTCGAGCATCTCAACAAACCTCCCATTTTAGAAATCTCACGGTAAGGAATTTCTTCCACAGTGATTCCCCACTCGTCGCGGAGATGACGATTGAGTCTTGTGAATGTTTTGTCTGAAACCACAACATCCGGCGCGATGGAGAAGATATTTGGGTTCATTTCAAACATTTCTTGATCATTAACTTCAAAACAGTTTTCCTTGCCGAAAATATCCACAAGCAACTGATAATCCAACTCATCTACAAATCCGTTTTTGTAAATAATACATTTGTCTTCGCCAACGATATTAAATGTACAATCCAAATGTAAAATACCTTCATATGGCTTTGTATCATTTTTTTTCAGATCAAGATCAATGATTCTTTTTTTCGGAAAATATTCTTTTAGGATTTCGATGGCATACTCATTGGTTCTGGCCGTTTTCAGATTTCTATAATCTGGGCTGTAGCTGGTTCCAATGAATAAGAATCCGTTCCAGACCATAACATCTCCACCTTCAATATGAGCGGTTTCCGGCAGGTTTATGACATTCCTCCAGGAAACTTTATCTATGATATGTCTGTAAGCTTCTTGTTCGTCTGCACGGTCTGGGATTATGTTCGAGATAATCATTTTATCCTCAATCACAAAAGCAACATCTCTTGCGAAGACCTGGTTGTAATCTTTGATAATTTTTGGTCGGAAAACCTCCACATCATATTTCTTAAGCACTTTTTCAAACTCGGTCATCTCGAAAACAATATCCTCTTCTTTCGGATAGATATTATTTGCTATGGTATGATAAGATTTTGCGTCGTAGCTTTCTGCGAGTGTAGGGACAGGTCCGTTAGATTTTGGCTGTCCAAGTACGACAGATTTTAGTCTACCTGTTTCGTTTTTGATATTTAGTTTCATAAGATAGGAATGAAGCAAATATAATTAAACAAAATAAATTGAAACTCGCCGCATACAGTAAATAAAATCTATGATAATAACATAGCTGGAGATATTTCTATGATAATCTGTAAAACACCGAAAAAAAATCCCCGAAAAATAAATTTCGAGGATGATATGATTAAATTTTATATTTTTTATCGGCTTGCAATATCTACATAATTACGTTTTTCTGCTCCTTGGTAAACCTGTCTTGGTCTTCCGATAGGATCGCCTTTTAGTCTCATTTCTTTCCACTGAGAGATCCATCCTGGCAATCTTCCTAAAGCAAACATTACAGTAAACATTTCCGTTGGGATTCCTAATGCTCTGTAAATGATTCCTGAGTAGAAATCCACATTCGGATATAGTTTTCTTTCTACGAAATAATCATCCTCCAGCGCAACTCTTTCCAGTTGCATAGCGATATCAAGCGCTTTGTCCTGAATTCCTAATTTTCCTAAAATATCGTCAGCAGCTTTCTTGATGATTTTTGCTCTTGGGTCAAAGTTTTTATACACTCTGTGACCGAAGCCCATTAATCTGAAGCTATCTTCTTTATCTTTTGCTTTAGCGACATATTTAGAAACATCTCCTCCGTCTTTTTCGATCATTTCAAGCATCTCGATTACCGCCTGATTGGCACCACCGTGAAGCGGACCCCAAAGTGCAGAAACGCCAGCTGAAATAGAAGCGAATAATCCTGTATGCGCAGAACCAACCATTCTCACTGTAGATGTAGAACAGTTTTGCTCGTGGTCTGCATGAAGGATTAACAATTTATCAAGCGCCTCCACCACAACAGGATCAATTTCGAACTCCTCATAAGGAAGTCTGAATGTCATCTTATAGAAGTTTTCAACATAGTTAAGACTATTGTCGCCGTGATTGATTGGAAGTCCCAAAGTCTTTCTGTAAGTCCACGCGCAAAGATGAGAGAATTTTGCAATCATTAATTCCGCAGCCAGATCCATTTCTTCTTTAGACTTTACATCCACAGCCTTCGGGTTAAATGCTGTAAGCGCAGAAGTAAGCGCAGACAAAACACCCATTGGATGTGCAGAACGAGGAAAAACATCAATCAGTCTTTTCATCTCATCTGCCACGAAGTTATATTTCTTGATGTTATTTTCGAATGATGAAAACTGATCGGTTGTAGGCAATTCTCCGTGCAGTAATAGATACATTACCTCCGTAAAATTCGATTTTTCAGCAATCTGCTCTATTGGATAACCTCTGTAGAACAATTCGCCTTGGTCTCCATCAAGGTAAGTTATTTCACTGATAGTGGCACCTGTGTTTTTGTAACCTAAGTCCAAGGTGATCAATCCTGTTTGATCTCTTAGCTTGGAAATATCAATTCCTCTGTCACCGATAGTACTTTCTACGATTGGATATTCGAAGTTTTTCCCATCGTAATTTAATATAACTTTATTATCAGACATTTTTAAAAAATTTATTTGCTAAATATAATACTTTAAGTGTAAATACTCAACTGACAAAAGTCATATCTCTCAATCGATTGTATGAATGCTATTAATTGAACTGAAAAATAACTTTCACAAATTATGACCACGACGTGATAACACTGATAATCAAATAGATAAAAACACAAAGAGCATCCGAAAAAAATCGAATGCTCCTTATTATAAATTTTTGTTAAAATTATTTTTTGATCTTGAACGCGTCCAAACCTGGGAAAACTGCTGTCTCTCCAAGAGCTTCTTCAATTCTCAATAATTGGTTATATTTCGCCATTCTGTCGGATCTGGAAGCAGAACCTGTTTTGATCTGTCCACAGTTTTGTGCAACAGCAAGATCAGCAATTGTAGAATCTTCTGTTTCTCCGGATCTGTGAGACATTACTGTTGTATATCTATTATGTTGCGCCATCTGAACTGCTGCCATAGTTTCAGAAAGGGAACCAATTTGGTTAACTTTCACCAAAATCGAATTCGCAATTCCTTCATCAATTCCTCTGGAAAGTCTCTCTACGTTAGTTACAAACAAGTCATCACCTACTAATTGAACTCTGTCTCCAATTTTATCCGTTAGTTCTTTCCAACCAGCCCAATCGTTTTCTTGCATACCATCTTCGATAGAGATAATTGGATATTTGTTTGCCAATTCAGCAAGGTAAGAAACTTGTTCGCTGCTAGAGAATACTGGCGCATCTGGAGTTTGGAATTTTCTGTAATCGTAAACTCCGTCTTTATAGAATTCTGAAGCGGCACAATCCAAAGCAATCATTACATCATTACCTGGCTTGTAACCTGCCTTCTCTATAGCTTGTAGCAAAGTATCCAAAGCATCTTCAGTTCCTGTAAATGTTGGCGCAAATCCACCTTCATCACCTACAGCAGTAGAAAGACCTCTACCGTGAAGAATAGACTTTAAGCTGTGGAAAATCTCAGTTCCTTTTCTCAAAGCATGAGAGAAAGAATCTGCTTTTACCGGCATCACCATAAATTCCTGGAACGCGATTGGCGCATCTGAGTGAGATCCACCATTAATCACGTTCATCATTGGAACAGGTAGTGTATTTGCGTTTACACCACCTACATATTTATAAAGCGGCATTCTTAGTTCTGCAGCTGCAGCTTTTGCTACGGCCAAAGAAACACCTAAAATTGCATTAGCTCCTAATTTTCCTTTATTAGAAGTTCCATCAAGATCGATCATTACAGCATCGATCAGATTTTGTTCGAATACAGGAAGACCAATTAATTCCGGAGCGATGATTTCTTTTACATTTTCAACCGCTTTCAAAACACCTTTACCTAAAAATTCCGGCGCCCCGTCTCTCAGTTCTACTGCCTCATGCTCACCGGTAGATGCACCAGAAGGAACTGCTGCGCGTCCCATGGCTCCACTTTCCGTGAAAACATCTACCTCTATTGTTGGATTCCCTCTGGAATCTAAAATCTGTCTTGCCTCGATGAATGAAATGTAACTCATTGTCTTGATGTTTATTTTTAAGATTTTTATTTGTTTACTTTTTTAAAGCAATGCAAATTTAAACATTTTTAAATAGTATGTAATGAATCGCAGTATATATTTACGGCTATCAGGAAATGATTTAATTTAAGAGTCTATATTTAATTTTCACTACACCATCCTCCAGATTTGCTATTTTTTTAAACGCTTTTTGACTAATATCAAATTCTCTGGATCCCTTTAGAGCCCCTCTGTCATTAATTTCTACAATCACAGACTTCTCGTTAGCCGTATTAATCATCTCCACTTTGGAACCAAATGGAAGAGAGCGATGCGCACCTGTTAATTTGGAATTACTGAAAATTTCCCCACTAGCCGTTCTTTTTCCGTTGAACTTGTTAGCATAAAAAGAAACCGTGGTTGTTCTATATCCTCCCTGATGTGGAGATCTTGATCCACAAGCATATATAAAAAAAAACACCGCTACAATGAAAATTTTTAATGAATTAAAGGGGATTTTAAATAGAGTTTTCGCAATCATATAAAATTTAATTTATTTTTTTTCTACTTAAAATGATATTTTTTAATTATAAATTTGCTCATAATAAAAAAAACGTTATTTTTAAATTTCCAAAAATCATTATAGAAAAGATTCTATTCCAAATGAATTACGAAAGTATAAAATTAACCATAGAAGAAAAAATCGCGACCATTATTATTAACAGGCCGGAAAGCCTAAACGCCCTTAATAAAAGCGTTTTCAATGAGTTGGATATGGTTTTAGGATTTCTGTCAACCGAAAAAAATGTTAGCACAATTATTATTACAGGAAGTGGCGAGAAATCTTTTGTTGCCGGCGCAGATATAAAAGAATTTTCATCTTTTCAAGCAGAAGAAGCAAAAAAATTGTCCAAAAGAGGTCATGAAGTTTTTGACAAGATTGAAAATCTTAACAAACCTGTAATTGCAGCAATCAATGGTTTTGCTTTAGGCGGAGGATTAGAATTAGCTTTGGCTTGCCATATCAGGTTTGCGTCCGAGAATGCAAAATTAGGACTTCCTGAAGTAACTTTAGGACTGATTCCCGGTTACGGCGGAACACAAAGACTACCCAAACTGGTAGGAAAAGGGCTGGCAAATGAAATGATTTTCTCTGCAAAAATGATAACAGCAGAAAGAGCAAAATCTATTGGACTGGTTAATGATGTTTTTTCTCAAGAAGAATTAATTCCAAAAGCAATAGAACTGGCTTCTCAAATTGCTAAAAATTCTCCTCAAGGAATAGCAAAAGCCATTAAAGCTGTTAATTCCAGCGACAAAGAAAATGGAATGATAAGCGAGATTAATTATTTTGGAGAGTTGTTTTCTGAGGACGATTTCAAAGAAGGCGTTTCCGCATTTCTTGAAAAAAGGAAGCCTGTTTTCCATTAATTTTGCAAAATGGATTATAATAAATTTGATATTGCCTATCTTAAAATGGCGATGGAATGGGCTAATTTGTCTTATTGTAAAAGGAAAAAAGTAGGTGCCATTATTGTAAAAGACCGTATGATTATCTCCGATGGATATAACGGCACTCCATCTGGTTTTGAGAATAATTGCGAGGATGAAGATGGAAAAACCAATTGGTTTGTGCTGCATGCAGAAGCCAATGCAATTTTGAAAATTGCAGGTAGTACACAGTCTTGTAAAGGCGCTACACTTTATATTACAATGTCGCCATGTAAAGAATGCAGCAAGTTAATACTGCAATCTGGCATAGCAAAAATAGTGTATATGACAGGATACTCTGACGACAGCGGATTGTCCTTTTTGAAAAATGCAGGTATAGAAATTTTAAATATTACAGAAAAAGAATTATATAATTTATGACATAAACATTAACAAACAACTAAAACACACACAAATTATGAACTGGTCCGAAAAAATTTATGATTTTTCAAATTTTCTGAAATTTGAAAAAAATTTCTCTCAAAACACACTTGACGCTTACATTAGAGACATTAAAAAACTGGAAATTTTTGCTCTTTCCGATTTAGAAACGGTCTCTCCTCAAAACATCACGTACGAAAATCTTCAGGAATTTATCTATCAACTTTCTAAAAATAAGATCAGCGAAAGATCTCAAGCCCGGATTATTTCTTCTATAAAAGCTTTTTTTAGATTTATACTCGAAGAAGATTACAGAGAAGACAATCCCGCATCATTATTAGAAGGGCCGAAACTAGGACTCTATCTGCCAGACACTTTAAGCGAAGATGACATCAATAGAATCATCAACAGTGTAGATAAAAATACCGATATTGGCAAAAGAAACGAGTGTATTCTGGAAGTGCTTTACGGCTGCGGACTAAGAGTCTCGGAATTGGTAGATCTCAAAATATCCAATATTAATTTCAAGGAAAACTTTGTCATTATAGAAGGCAAAGGAGATAAAACGAGGCTTGTTCCTCTAGCAAAATCTACGGCAAATTATATTTTGGATTACCTGCACAACGTAAGATGCAATAATAAAATCAATAAAAAATATGAAGACATTCTTTTCCTCAACAGTCGCGGAACTAATATGAGCAGAGTAATTGTCTTTATTATCATAAAAGAATTAACTCAGAAAGCAGGCATTAATAAAAGTATTTCGCCCCATACATTTAGACATTCTTTTGCAACCCATCTTTTGCAAAATGGCGCAGATCTTAGATTTATTCAAGAAATGCTGGGCCACAGCAGCATCACCACAACTCAGATCTACACCCACCTTAACACCGAAGAATTGCGAGATGTTATTTTAAATTTCCATCCTAGAAATAGAAATACAGCCTAGTTTTTTCTTAAATTTAACCCATGGAAAATTTGAGATTCTGTCCCAAATGTGGCCAGGAAAGCTTGCAATGGAATAATATTACCAGATTTAGTTGTAGCAACTGTGATTTTGTTTTATATCACAACACAGCTGCGGCAGTTGCGGTAATCATACAATGTAAGGAAGAATTATTTTTTACCATTAGAAATCAAGAACCGGGAAAAGGAAAATGGGATTTATCTGGCGGTTTTACAGATCCAAAAGAAACCTCTGAAGAAACTTGCTCCAGAGAATTGAATGAAGAATTAGGTTTAAAAATCAATCCGAAAGAATTCAAATATCTTGGAAGCCAACCGAATATTTATCCTTATAAAAATATTGATTACAATACTTTGGATTTGTTCTATCTATATGAAGTGCAGGAAAAATTTGAAATCCATTTAGAAGAATCTGAAATCTCTGAAACGATTTGGATTAAAGCTTCAGAACTTGATTTGGACAAGATCGCTTTCGAATCTCAGAAACGATTTTTGAAAAATTATATTACAAAAAATTAGTTGTCATTTGACAGTTTTTTTTGATTAAAAGAAACTCCGGAAATTACTTTCCGGAGTTTTGTTTTTATTTCCATTTGATATTGCAACCTAAACTTGGCTTCTGGAAATCTTCCTGCTCGGCTCCTGCTAAAAGATTTTCGAAAGCGATTATTAAATCCTCGCCTGTAATTTCTTTTTGATTTCCCGGACGAGAATCATCCATTTGACCACGATAAATCAAACTCAGATTTTCATCGAAGAAGTAAAAATCCGGTGTACAAGCTGCTTCATAAGCTTTTGCTACATCTTGAGATTCATCGTATAAATAAGGAAATTGAATATTTCTTTCATCTACAAAATCTACCATCATCTCTGGAGAGTCTGCTGGATATCTATCTACATCATTAGAATTAATCGCAATAAATTCTATTCCTTGAGATTTATAATCTTCGTACAATTCTTCTAATTTATCTATGATGTGAAGAACAAACGGACAATGGTTACACATAAAAACAACCAAAGTTCCTTTCTTTCCTTTCAAAGATTCAAGGCTTTGCAATTCGTTATTTTTTGACGGATTAGGAAGTTTAAAATCCGGAGCTTTTGTTCCTAAAGCCAGCATATTTGAGGGTGTGTTTGACATCGTTATAATTTTTAATCTAATTTATTAGATCGGAAGAGC
>DLND01000098.1:2592-12590 GCA_002476905.1 Flavobacteriales bacterium UBA7519 | reverse complement strand
CAACTTTTGATCTTGATCCATATTCAGGCTTTTTTTTAAGTTAGTATATAAAAAAAATCATCAATAAGACTCCAATACGAATTTACTGATGATAGAGGTGTAAAGATATGAGTGTATTTCTAGATTCTAACTTCATTGACACTTAACTGATCAATCAGGTTCTGCAGATGTTCGATGTCTTTCATCACTTTCCGGTACGAAGATTTAGCATAATCAGCAAATCTGTTGCGCTCAGGTTGTAAGCCTTCTTCATATACAGTGTTGAATTGCGGTTTTTCTACAATATCATCTTTGTAATCTTCCAAACAAGCTTCTATTGCAGATTGTTTTCTTTTGCAAGTGATGCGATCCTTTAGTCTTTTAAGTGAGCTTAGCATATAAGGATTGTCATTGTAAGGATTAACGAAACTGTTTTTTTCTTGCTCTCCTTGACATATGAAAAAACCATCTTCCCCGGTCATTTTCAAAAATTTGTTATCAAATATCATAGTGTAAAAAGGTGTTAAGTTATATTCGAATAATTGAATTTATGATATGTTGATAATCAATTATAAGACCACAAATTTCTTTTAGAGGACTTATGTGCATATTTTTAAAAAAAAAATAACATCAGCTGATTATGACTTGTTATAATGTAGGCATTAGTAAATTGTTTTTGACAAAAAATGAAATTAATTAATGATTTGGAAAAGAGCTTATTACTGAAAAAGAGAAAGAGAATATGTAGTTATATTCTGAAAAGATGATTAGCGTCGCAATATCGACGATTATGGTTACTTAATTTTTATAAAAATCACAAAATCATAACTTATGTCAATTCATTTCCGTTGAAAAGTCTCTACATTTGGCACTTGAAAATTTATAGTTAAATGAAAATACTAGCATTCGGAGCAAGTAACTCCAGAGAATCCATCAACAAAATATTAGCAGAATATACAGCGAAACAATTCGAAAATGCAGAAGTGGAACTGCTTGATCTTAATGATTACGAAATGCCCATCTTTAGTGTGGATAGAGAGAAACATGACGGTATTCCTACCTTAGCTTTAAGGTTTGCTGAAAAGATAGACCAGTCAGATCTGTTGATAATCTCTTTGGCAGAGCATAACAGCACTTACACATCGGCTTTTAAAAATGTTTTCGATTGGATTTCTAGAATCAAAGACAGAAAACATTTTGGTGAGAAACCTGTATTTCTTCTGGCGACAGCACCTGGTCCCGGTGGCGGAAAAAATGTGATGGCAGCGTTCGAGGCCAGAGCACCTTTTAGTGGGGCAAATGTTTTGCAGAGCTTCGTATTACCAAAATTCAAAGAAACTTTTGATATCGAAAGAGGGATTGTGGATGAAGAAAAGAATGCTGATTTTCAGGAGAAATTATCTTTAGTTAAAAACTTTTTCGCGTAAGGTTTTGGAATATGATGTCAAGTTTATGTAACTTTGTAATCAAATAAGGACAATGAAATATCCACAAGTTCATTTTGAGACGTATCCTAATTCTTGCCAAAAGAATTATAAAAACACCTCCAAACTTGTGTGCTAAAATAACGGCCGACAATCTTACTAGATTGTCGGCTTTTTTATTTAGAAAAATTGAAAAGTAAAGTTTGAAATAAATCTAATGTATTCCAAGATTCTTTCAGGTGTCAAAGCCTGAAAGAGTCGAAAGAATCGCAATTCTGAAAGTAAAAATGAGCAATACCTATAAATCAGCCGGTGTAGATAAGGAAGAAGGCTACAAAACCGTTGACAAAATCAAATCTGCCGTTGCCGAGACCCACAACAAAAATGTTCTTAACAATCTGGGAAGCTTCGGTGCGTTCTATGAAATTGCTGGATATAAAAATCCGGTTCTGGTTTCTGGAACAGACGGTGTTGGAACCAAACTGAAAGTCGCTTTGGATTCCAAAAAGTACGACTCTATCGGTATCGACTGTTTCGCAATGTGTGCCAACGATATTCTTTGCCACGGCGCAAAACCATTGTTTTTCCTAGATTATCTAGCGTGCGGAAAATTAGATTCAGACATCGCAGCTGAGATTGTTTTGGGAATGGTTAATGCCTGCAAGGATAACAACTGTGCTTTGATTGGTGGTGAAACTGCCGAGATGCCGGGGATGTATCAGCCTGGTGATTACGATGTAGCTGGATTCTGCGTAGGAATTGTTGAAAAAGACCAAATCATCGATGGTTCCAAAATCAGAAAAGGAAACAAAATCATTGCAATTCCAAGTTCAGGATTTCATTCCAACGGATTTTCTTTGGTAAGAAAGGTTTTCCCAAATTTCGAAGAAGAATTCGAGGGGAAACCATTATACGAGACTTTGCTGGTGCCAACAAGATTGTATTATAAAGACATTCATAAAGTTTTGGAAGAAGTTCCAGTTTTCGGTATTGCGCACATCACAGGCGGCGGATTGTACGAGAACGTCCCGAGAATCATTCCGGAAGGACTTTGCGCCACTATTGATGAATCTAAAATCAAAGTTCCAACCGTGATGTTAGAATTAGAAAAACGAGGAAACATCGATAGAAAAGAAATGCACGGAACTTTCAATATGGGTGTGGGAATGGTTTTGGTAACCGATGCCGAACATTCTGAAAAAATCCTTGACTTGCTGGAAGACGCTTACGAGATTGGAGAAATCACAGAAGGAAGCGATAAAATCGATTTAAAATTTTAGGAGCTTAATCCCGNNTTTGCGAACTTAAAAACATTGAGGATTAAAAAAAAGCTTTGCGGACTTTGCGTTTAAAAAGCATAACATTAAATGAAGAACATTACCATTTTAATTTCGGGTTCAGGAACCAATCTTCAAAGAATCATCGATTGCATAGACAACGGAGAAATCCGAAATGCAAAAGTGAATCAGGTAATTGCAGACAGAGAATGTTTCGGATTGGAAAGAGCAGAAAAACATAACATTCCAAATCTATTAATCAAACGTGGAAAAGACTTTTCTGAGAAGTTAGAAAAAGCAATTTCGGAAAATACAGATTTGATTGTTCTGGCAGGTTTTCTATCAATCTTAAAACCTGAATTCTGTCAAAAATGGGAAGGTAAGATTATTAATATTCATCCGGCGTTGTTGCCAAAATTTGGAGGAAAAGGAATGTGGGGGCATCACGTTCACAATGCAGTGATTGAAGCTGAAGAAAAAGAAAGTGGAGCAACCGTTCATTTTGTGACGACTGGGATTGATGAAGGCGAGATTATTCTGCAAGGAAAATTTGATATTAATGAAAATGATACAGCAGAAACTTTAGCTCAAAAAGTTCATCAGATTGAATATGATATTTTCCCAAAAGCCATTGATTTGGTTCTTAATAAATAGAATTGAATTGATTAAAGTGAAAGTGATATTTTAATTCATAATTTGTTTTAATATAGTGATTTATGAATTTTAATTCAAATTAACTTTAATTAATAAAAGATAAAATCTAAAGTAAATAAAAAGTAAATCCGGAGGTGAAAGAACCGGTAAATCACAGTTTGAATAAAACTGTAAAAAGTAAAATTTGAAAGAAAAAATGAGTAAAAAGAGAGCACTTATCAGCGTATCTGATAAAAGCGGTTTGGTAGATTTTGCCAAATTTTTGGAAGCTAACAATTACGAATTAATTTCCACAGGCGGTACTTTCAAGCATCTTAAAGAAGCGGGACTTAACCCAATTCAGATTGATGAAGTAACCGATTTCCCAGAGATGCTGGACGGAAGAGTGAAAACACTTCATCCAAAAGTTCACGGCGGATTGTTGGCAGTTCGTTCCAACGAGGAACATATGAAAACAGTTCAGGATTACGAAATCGGACTGCGTAATATGGTGATTGTGAATCTTTATCCGTTTTTTGAAAACGTTACCAAAGATATTTCTCTTGACGAAAAAGTAGAATTCATCGATATTGGTGGTCCTTCTGTGTTGCGTTCGGCAGCTAAAAACTTTAATTCCGTTACGGTTTTGACAGATGTTAATGATTATCAAATCGTTAAAATCGAAATGGAACAAAATGGAGATACTTATATTGAAACAAGAAAGAAATTAGCTGGAAAAGTATTCAACTTGACTTCTGCTTATGATGCAGCAATCTCAAGTATGCTTTTGGATGAAGAATATCCAACTTACTTAAACGCTTCTTACAAAAAGGTTTCTGACCTTAGATATGGTGAAAATCCACATCAATCTGCAGCTTATTACACTTCGACTTTTGAAAATGGTGCAATGAAAGATTTTGAGATTTTGGGAGGTAAAGAATTGTCTTTCAATAATCTTCGTGATATGGATTTGTGCTGGAAAGTCGTGAATGAGTTCAAAGAAGAAATGGCTTGTTGCGCAGTAAAACATTCAACGCCTTGTGGAGTTGCAGTTGGAACTTCTGCTTTAGAAACTTATACAAAAACTTTCGAGTGCGACCCGATTTCTATCTTCGGTGGCATCATCGGAATGAATTACAAAGTAGATGCTGCAACAGCTGAGGAATTAAACAAAACCTTCCTTGAGATTGTTATGGCAACCGACTTTGATGAAGATGCTTTGGAAATTCTTAGAAAAAAGAAAAACCTTAGAATCATCAAAATAAAAAATGCGGTTACTGACAAACAAGTCTGGGTAAAAATCGATGGCGGAATGCTGGTTCAGAATGCAGATGACCAATTCTCAGAAGATATCAAATTGATGACAGAAACAGCTCCGACAGAAGAACAAAGAAAAGCTTTATTATTCTCTCAGAGAGTTGTAAAATACGTGAAATCCAATGCAATCGTGGTTTCAAACGGCGTTCAGGCAATCGGAATCGGAGGAGGACAAGTGAATAGAATCTGGGCAACACAACAGGCGATTGAAAGAGCAAAAGAGAAATTCGATGGCGAATTGGTTTTGGCTTCGGATGCATTTTTTCCTTTCCGAGATGTGGTAGATTTCTGCGCACAGGAAGGTATTAAGGCAATCATTCAACCTGGTGGAAGTATGAGAGACAATGATTCTATAGAAGCTGCTAACGAACATAAAATCCCGATGTTGTTTACAGGAATGAGACACTTTTTACATTAATTAATTTGTAATGCATAATACTAACCCTTTTAAGATTTAAATTTTGAAAGGGTTTTATTTTAATATTAAGAAAAATCAGCCGTAAAAATTATCATTAATTCGAAGGATTTCTAATTATGATGAAGTATCGATTTTTTGTTGAATTAATTTTATAATTCTGATAAAATTTAGCTTCAAAAGTCATTCAAAAATCGAAATAATATTTACATTTGAGACCAAATTCTGGATATGAGTATTTTCACTGATACAAAGCTCGCATTTGCCGATAAAACGGATGCTCAGCTCAAAAAGGCCTATTGGATGTTCAAGGCGATTGAACAGCCTGCATTGACCAATATTGGCGTTTCTCTTCTCAATTTTACTGTTAGGAACAATTTTCCGTTTGTGGATGGTATTGTGAAGCAGACTTTGTTCGAACAGTTTTGCGGTGGCGAAACTCGTGAAGAAAGTATGAATGTGGTAAAACAGATGTTCAAACGTGGTGTTGGAAGTATCTTTGATTATTCGATTGAAGGGAAAGAAGAAGAAGAGGTTTTTGATGCGGTTTGCAACGAAATCAAAGATATTGTGAGATTTTCTGTAGGAAATCCGGCGATTCCGTTTATCGTTTTCAAGCCAACAGCTTTTGGCAGAATTGATATTTATGAAGAAGTTGGAAAAGGAAAAGAACTCACAACCAGCCAGAAAGAAGAATGGAATAGAGTAGTTCAGCGTTTTGATGAAGTGTGTAAACTTTGTTTCGAAAGTGATAAAAAAGTGATGGTTGATGCGGAAGAAACTTGGATGCAGGATGCGGCTGACCAGCTTTGTGAGGAAATGATGGAGAAATACAATAAGGAAAAAGCCATCGTTTGGAACACCATTCAAATGTACAGAACCGGTCGTTTGGAATATATGAATGTCCATCTGGAAAGAGCCAGAGAAAAAGGTTATTTTATTGGTTATAAGATTGTTCGTGGCGCTTATATGGAGAAAGAAAGAAAAAGAGCCGAAGAGCAAAATTATCCAGACCCAATCCAGCCAAATAAGCAGGCAACTGATGATAATTACAACGCCGGAATCGATTTTGTAATGGGTCATCTAGACAAGGTTTCTGCATTTTTCGGAACACATAACGAAAAGTCGTCAGAACTCGTAATGGACAAAATGAAAATTAAAGGATTAGAACACGACAATCCGCATATCTATTTTGGACAGCTTTACGGGATGAGTGATAACATTACTTATTATTTGGCGAACCAACATTATAACGTTGCAAAATACCTTCCGTATGGACCTGTAAAAGACGTTGTTCCTTATCTTACGAGACGAGCTCAGGAAAATACTTCTGTTGCCGGACAAACTGGTCGGGAATTAGGATTGATACAGAAAGAATTAAAGAGAAGAAAATTAGAAAATCCGCTGTGAGGCGGATTTTTTTATAAACTATATAAACCAATCTATTCCTTTTTCTAATTGTTCAAAAAAATCAATAAAAGATTTTCCAATTTCTATGTTAAAGAATTTGTCTAAATCGATAATGGAGGAAGTTTAATGGTTTTCGCAGAGTTTTTGCAATACAAACAATATTGAAAATTTACTTTTATAATATTCTGAAAACTATCTATCTTTATTTTTTAAAACTTCAAATTGAATCCAATTCTTGATATTGTTGTTCGCTCACTTGCCGTTTACTTTTTTATGGTAATTGCCGTGCGTGTTTTTGGTAAAAATCAATTGTCACAGCTCAATGCAGGTGATGTAATTCTTTTGCTTTTGATAAGTAATGCGGTTCAGAATGCTATGGTTGGCTCCAACAGCAGTTTACAGGGCGGAATTGTGGCCGCTTTGGTTTTATTTTTAGCGAATTTTGCAGTGAAGAAATTTATTTTCAAAAATCAGAAAATCAAAGAATTGATAGAAGACCATCCTTATATTTTAGTAAAAGATGGAGTAGTGTATCCGGAAGTTTTAAAGAAAGTCTCAATTTCCGAGGATGAATTAGAAGAAGCTGTTCACGAACACGGCATCGAAAAAGTTTCTGATGTGAAGTTGGCAATTCTGGAAGTTGATGGAAACATCAGTGTGATTTCTACCGATAAAAACACAGAGCAAACGCATTATTCTAGACATAAAACTAAGATGAAAAGGAAGTTTAGGAATCAGTAAAAGCATATTATAAAACACTTCGACTCCGTTCAGTGTGACAAAGTTTAATTAACAATGTCAGTCTGAGCGGAGTCGAAGACTTTATAAGTAAATTTTGATTTACGCTAAAATAGTAATTCCTTTCTCTACTAAATCGTAAATCGTGTTTCTTGCGCTGTCAGGCTTTACATTCACAGCTTTTGTTCCGTTGAAATGTAAACAAGTGATAAATCCTGCATTGAAAGCGTCAATCGCAGTGAATTTCACACAATAATCCAAAGCCAACCCAACAATCTCAACCAACTGAATGTCGTGGTATTTTAGGAAGTCTTCAAGACCCGTTTTCATAAAGTGATTGTTATCTTGAAATCCGCTGTAGCTGTCAATTTCAACATTTTTTCCTTTTTGGATGATGTGTGTGACTTTATCACGATTTAGATCTTTATGAAACTCTGCCCCGAAAGTTCCCTGAACACAATGGTCTGGCCACATAAACTGAGGAACGCCATTTAGAGAAATAGTTTCGCCAACGTTTTTTCCGTTGTTTGACGCAAAACTTTTATGATTGGAAGGATGCCAATCTTGAGTTAAGACGATTTGGTCATACTCGTTTTCTTCCATCAAAAGATTGATATAAGGAATGATACTGTTAGCTTCTGGAACGGCTAGTGCGCCACCTTCGCAGAAATCATTCTGAACATCAACTATTATGAGTGCTTTTTTCATTTTTTGTTAATTATAAAAGTAAATTGTCATTCTGAAAGAATCCTGCCAATTATAAAATCAATATATAGATTCTCACGGAATGACAATTTGGCTTATTTTAATTTAAAATTATCCTAAATATGGATATTTATAATCTTTTGGAGAGACAAAAGTTTCCTTGATGCTTCTTACAGAAACCCAACGCAATAAATTCATTTTAGAACCTGCTTTGTCATTGGTTCCGGAAGCTCTTGAACCACCAAAAGGTTGCTGTCCTACGACTGCGCCAGTCGGCTTGTCATTAATATAGAAATTTCCTGAAGCATTTTCCAACGCTTTATAAGCCTCTTCTATTGCATATCTGTCCTGTGCGAAGATAGAACCAGTCAAAGAATATTGCGTAGATGTATCTACCAATTTCAAAGTATCTTCCCAGTTTTCGTCTTCATAAACATAAACAGTTAGGATTGGTCCGAAAATCTCCTCTACAATACTTTCATAATAAGGATTGATGGTTTCGATAACAGTTGGATGCACAAACCAACCTTTGGAATCATCGCATTTTCCACCGATAATTACATTGGCATCATTTGCAGCATTTGCTCTGTCGATATAACCTTTACATTTTTCGAAAGAGTTTTTGTCGATTACGGCATTCACGAAGTTGGAAGGATCTTCAGGTGAACCAACTTTTATAGTATTCATCTGATTTTCCATCACTGTTTTTACTTCATTCCAAAGAGATTTTGGGATATAAGCTCTGGAAGCAGCAGAACATTTTTGACCTTGATATTCGAAAGCGCCTCTTACCAAACCTGTTGCAACGGCTTCAACATTGGCAGAAGGATGAACCATTACGAAGTCTTTACCACCAGTTTCTCCCACGATTCTTGGGTAAGATTTATAGTTATGAATATTATCGCCGATCATTTTCCACATTCCTTGGAAAACCTTTGTAGAACCCGTAAAATGTAATCCTGCAAAATCTTTGTGAGCCAAAACTTTCTCAGCAGTTTCTTTCCCGTCTGTGAAAATCATGTTGATAACACCATCCGGAAGTCCAGCTTCTCTTAGCACATCCATAATGACTTTTGCAGAGTAAACTTGCTTGTCGGAAGGTTTCCAAACCACCACATTTCCCATCATTGCCATACAGGCTGGCAAGTTTCCGGCAATTGCTGTAAAGTTGAAAGGCGTAACCGCAAAACAGAAACCTTCCAGCGGTCTGTATTCTACACGGTTCCATATTCCCTTGTCAGAAACGGGTTGTTCTGCGTACATTTCAGTCATAAACCCTACGTTGAAACGCAGAAAGTCTATGAACTCGCATGCCGCATCTATTTCTGTCTGATGAACATTTTTAGACTGCCCAATCATAGTTGCAGCGTTTATTATATCTCCGTATGGTCCTGCTAATAATTCGGCAGCTTTAAGAAAAATAGAAGCTCTGTGCTCCCATTCCAAAGCGTTCCACTTAGTTTTTGCAGCAAGCGCTGCTTCAATAGCATTGTCCACGTGGGACATATTACCTTCATAATAAAAACCAAAGTCGTGCTGGTGATCCTGAGGTGAGCTAAGTTTTATTTTTTTGTCTGTTTTTACTTCTTTTCCACCGATTATCATTGGGATTTCGGCTTTTTCACTCCACATTTTTTTATAAGTGGCAATCAGGCTTTTTACCTCTTCAGAACCGGGTATGTAAGATTTTACAGGTTCATTGATAACGGCAGGAACCTTAGAAATGGCTTTAGACATAAATTGAATTTTTTAATTTTTACAAATTTACGACTTGCATTTCAATTAATGAGATGTTCCAATACATTATTTGTGAGCAAAATAAAAGGCTACCTTTTTTTTAGGTAGCCTATATCTATCATTTGATTCAGATCAGATCTTCATTTTCTTCTTCATGATCATCTTCATTATCACTTGTGCTGTAATAATTATTTTCTTCATCCGGCAGCTGACTGTTAATCTGTTCAAAATTGTCATCATCCACAGCACCGGGAACATCTAGTCCAAAAGGCATCTCATCATTCACCTGACCAGGATTTATGATTGGATTACCATCTCCGTCTATCGGAATATGCTCTTCACGGTTAAAAATATCTTCGTCTG
>DLND01000098.1:0-2551 GCA_002476905.1 Flavobacteriales bacterium UBA7519 | reverse complement strand
TCCATTTCTTTTAACTTTCTCTCTTGCTCGTTGGTGTTATCTTCTGGTATCATAATATTTTGATTTTAGTAATAACAAGCAAGACAAATATGATTCCAAGCTGGAAATTTTAAGAATTAATTATCATAAACTTCGGGATTGACACAAGTCGGCATTTTTTCATTTTTAGCAAAAGCAACTATATTCTCTGCTGCTAATTTTGCCATTCCGTTTCTGGCTTCAATCGTTGCAGAACCAATGTGCGGAAGCACACAAACATTTGAAAGTTCAATTAGTGGATTGTCTTTGTCCATCGGTTCTGGATTTGTTACATCTAAACCTGCGCCCCAAATTATTCCTGATTTCAAAGCTTGGAGCAAATCTTTCTCGTTATGAAAACCACCTCTAGCTGTATTGATGAAAATCAAATTTGGCTTCATTTTGTCAAAAACCGCTTTGTTAAATAAATCAGCTTGTTCCGGCGTATAATTGGCGTGGATGCTGATGATATCTGATTCTTCAATTAATTCATCAAAAGTGACATATTTTGCTCCGAGTTCTTTCTCAGCTTGTTCATTATGGGGTCTGTTGTGATAGATAATTTTCATTCCGAAGGCAGCTTTGCATTTCTCAGCCATTTCAAAACCGATTCTTCCTAAACCAAAGATTCCTAAAGTTTTACCATAAAGCTCCTGCCCCAATTCTTCCAAAGCATCAAAATCTTTCCACTTTCCGGATTTTATTTTTTCGATGTTGTAATTCACTTTTCTGGATACCATCTGCATTAATAAAAATGCTACGTCTGAAGTAGCTTTGCTTAGAACATCTGGTGTATTTCCAATTGGAATTTTTCGTTTTGTAGCTTCGCTAATATCGACTTGGTCAAAACCTACTGAAAAAAGTGCGATGGCTTTTATATTGGGGCAAGCATCAAAAAACGCTTTGTCGTACTTATTTTTTCCGCCAACACTTAGAAGAAGATCTGCTTTTTTACAGTTTTCCAGCCATTCTTGGTGTGTAGGATGTTCTGTTTCCTGTGTTATAATTTCCAGATTATTTTCTTTTAAAATATCAATTCCGATTTGTGGAATTCTTTTGTTGATGAATACTTTCATCTTAATACTTAGATTTAAATAAAAAAAACCGGAAACTAGATCCGGTTTTATGTGTTGTTCAAGATTTTTTATCAAAAATTATTCCTGGGTTGGTCTTTCTTTGTCTTTAGTGAAAAAGAATTTGATAATAATAGGAAGCGTAGTGACTAAAACGATAACCAAAACAATCAATTCAAGTTTCTTTTTAAGATCAATTCCAAACTGATCCATAAAAAGTTTATCAAGATAATGACCTGCAAAAATCATAGTAAATGACCAAAGTACTGCTCCAAAAACATTGTATAATAAAAATTTCTTTTTGTCCATTTTCACAATTCCTGCAACGATGGGAGAGAAGGTTCTCACAATCGGGAGAAATCTGGATAAAATCACGGCAACTGATCCGTGTTCTTCAAAGAAATCGTGTGCTTTGAAAAGGTATTTTTTCTTGAAAAGCAAGCTGTCTTTTCTCTCATACAACAATGGTCCACTTTTGTAACCAAACCAATATCCAATTTCGTTTCCGATGATTGCCGCAATTGCGACAGCTGTTGCTAAAATCGTAGTATCCAGAAAATCTGAACCTGTTGTCCCAAAAGTGGCATCAATGATTTTTACGGCATAAATTCCGGATATGAAAAGTAAACTATCACCTGGCAAGAAAAAACCAATGAAAAGCCCTGTTTCTGCAAAAATGATGAATAAAATAAGCCAAAATCCACCTAAATGGATGTAAAATTCAGGGTTTAATAAGTCTTTCCAGCTTTGGTATTCCATAAAAATTAGTTGTCTTTGGCAAATATATTAAAAGGAATTTGAATTAATCTGTTTAAAAAAAATATTTAGGATTATTTAACGTAAACCACGATGTTTAGTAATATTTGTCTCCCCATTTGTCTTTGAGCTGTTCCTTAATTTTTTTCTCTGTAGAGTTATTAGCTGGATGATAAAATGCTGTACCTTTGATGTCATCTGGTAAAAATTCTAAATCTACAAAGTTACCTTCGTAAGAATGCGCATATTGATAATCTTTGCCATAATCCAAATTTTTCATCAATTTGGTTGGCGCATTTCTAAGATGGAGTGGAACAGGAAGATTTCCGGTTTTCTTCACAAATGACATTGCTTCATTAATGGCGTTATAAGTCGAATTACTTTTTGGTGATACTGCAAGATAAACAGCGGTTTCGCTTAGGATAATTCTAGCTTCCGGATTTCCGATAACGTTGATGGCTTGAAAACAATTGTTTGCAATTACAAGGGCGTTTGGATTGGCTAGGCCAATATCTTCGGCTGCTAAAATCATCATTCTTCTTGCAATGAATTTAATATCTTCTCCACCAACTAGCATTCTGGCTAGCCAATAAACGGCGCCATTGGGGTCGGAACCTCGCATTGATTTTATGAACGCTGAAATGATATCGTATGCCGTCTTCTGCTTGAAAAAAAAAAAAGAAAAATATTCCAGAAGAACAGCA
>DLND01000121.1:24524-28272 GCA_002476905.1 Flavobacteriales bacterium UBA7519 | reverse complement strand
AATATTGACAATTAAAACAAAAGGAATCCATTTATAGGTTTCCTTTTTCTTGTGTTAATTTTCTAATTTTTTAGGCTAAAAATTTCTCCAAAATCTCTACAGCACATTTCGGTAAATTGGTTCCAGGACCAAAAATAAAATCTGCACCATTGGCATATAAAAATTCGTAATCCTGTTGCGGAATTACGCCACCAACAACAATAGTAATGTCATCTGCTCCCAATTTTTTTAGTTCTTCAACAACTTGTGGAACGAGTGTTTTGTGACCAGCCGCCAAACTGGAAACCCCTAAAATATGAATGTCATTCTCTACAGCTTGTTTCGCCACCTCTTCCGGAGTTTGGAACAAGGGCGCAACATCGACATCAAATCCCATATCGGCGAAAGCAGTCGCAACTACTTTTGCACCACGGTCGTGACCGTCTTGTCCCATTTTCGCCACCATAATTCTTGGTCGCCTTCCTTCCGCATCTTCAAATTTCTGACTTAGAGAAACTGCTTTTTCGAAATATTCGTTTTTTCCTGCATTCATAGCGTAAACTCCTGATATGGTTCTGATATTGGCTTTGTAACGTCCGAAACTTTCTTCCATCGCATCGCTCATTTCGCCAAGTGTTACTCTTCTTCTTGCAGCTTCTATGCAAAGTTCAAGAAGATTTCCGTTTCCGGTTTTTGCAGTTTCTCGGATTTTATTTAAAATTTCTTCGACAGATTCTGCATTACGATTTGACTTAATCGAGTCTAATCTTTCGATTTGTTTTCTGCGGACTTCTGTATTATCGATGTCGAGAATATCGATATCGGTTTGTTTTAGATTAGATTTGAAGGAATTAACACCGATGATGAACTCTTCTCCACTATCGATTTTTGCTTGTTTTCTTGCCGCTGCTTCCTCGATTCTCATTTTTGGGATTCCGGCTTCGATGGCTTTTGTCATACCTCCTTCTTTTTCTACTTCATCGATGTATTTCATCGCTTCATCAATCATTTGTTGTGTTAATGATTCCACTAAGTGACTTCCACCCATTGGGTCAACAACATCGCAGATTCCGCTTTCTTGCTGAAGAATGATTTGAGTGTTTCTCGCAATTTTTGCAGAGTAATCTGTTGGCAAAGCAATCGCTTCATCCAAAGCATTGGTGTGCAAAGACTGAGTTCCACCTAATGCTGAAGACAACGCTTCAATAGTAGTTCTTGTAATATTATTGAAAGGTTCTTGTTCCGTCAAACTCCATCCAGAAGTCTGAGAATGTGTTCTGAGAGCTAATGATTTTTGATTCTGAGGATTGAATTGTGTCAAAAGATTTGCCCAAATATAACGCGCGGCGCGCATTTTTGCGATTTCCATAAAGTGATTCATTCCGATGGCCCAGAAAAAAGATAATCTTGGAGCGAAATCGTCGACGTTCATTCCCGCTTTAATTCCAGTTCTTACATATTCTAAACCGTCAGCAAGTGTATAAGCCATTTCCAAAACCGGTGTTGCGCCAGCTTCCTGCATATGATAACCGGAAATTGAAATCGAATTGAATTTCGGGATATTTTTAGAAGTATATTCGAAAATATCGGCGATGATTTTCATTGAAGGAGTTGGCGGATAGATGTAGGTGTTTCTAACCATAAATTCTTTCAGAATATCATTTTGAATCGTTCCTGACAGTTTATCCTGAGAAACACCTTGCTCTTCTGCAGCGACAATATAGAAAGATAAAATCGGGAGAACTGCGCCGTTCATCGTCATCGAAACTGAGATCTCATCCAACGGAATTTGGTCAAAAAGGATTTTCATATCCTCAACAGAATCAATCGCAACGCCTGCTTTTCCAACATCGCCAACGACTCTTGCGTGGTCAGAATCGTAGCCTCTGTGCGTTGCCAAATCAAAAGCAACCGAAAGTCCTTTTTGTCCAGCTGCCAGATTTCTCCTGTAAAAAGCATTGGATTCTTCTGCTGTAGAAAATCCGGCATATTGACGAATAGTCCAAGGTTTCTGAACATACATCGTGGAATATGGACCGCGGAGAAAAGGCGCAATTCCTGCGGAACCATTTTTGATGCTTTGGTTTTTTACATCTTCTGCATTGTATTTTGATTTTAACTCCAAACCGTCTTTTTCAAAAATGTAATTATCTGAATTCGAATCAAATTTAATGTTTTGAAAATCAGGGTTTTGGTTTTTTATTTTGTGGCGCATTTTTCCTTTTATCTTGTAAAAGTAAATGTAATCAATTTTGAAAATGTGGTGAACCACAAAAGGCACAAAAGTTTTCGTCTAATGGTTTTAAACGCAAAGTTCGCAAAGATTTTTTGACATACTAAATGTTTTTAAAGCTCGCAAAGGCGTAAAACTCATCAAAGAATTAAAATAAAATATTTTTTACACAAAGGCACTGAGATTTTAAAGTTGGATTGTTTCTTAAGACACAAAGATTTGACTTCGTCAAATTTTATTATAGTTTTCCTTGTGAAAACTTTTGTGGTTTCTGTCAAGCGACAATTTGTCATTAATTTTTGGATGGTCTTTTTTTTGAGATTTGACTTTCAGAAATTTAAAACAAAAAATAATATAAATATGGCAACAGGAAGTATTAATGTATCGGTGGAGAATATTTTTCCGCTGATTAAAAAGTTTCTTTACAGCGACCACGAGATTTTTCTGCGTGAGCTGATTTCTAACGCGACGGATGCGACAACGAAGCTGAAACACCTGACAACAATTGGTGAAGCGAAGGTTGAATACGGGAACCCAATCATCGAGGTGAAGATTGATAAGGATGCAAAAACGCTGACCATCAAAGACCAAGGAATCGGGATGACGGGTGAGGAAGTTGAAAAGTATATCAATCAAGTGGCTTTTTCTGGCGCTGAGGAATTCCTTGAAAAATATAAAGATTCTGCAAAAGATGCTGGTATTATCGGACATTTTGGTCTTGGATTTTATTCAGCGTTTATGGTGGCGGAGAAAGTTGAAATCTTGACTAAATCTTACAAAGAAGACGCAAAAGCAGTTCGTTGGATTTGCGACGGAAGTCCAGAATATACACTTGAGGAAACAGAAAAATCTGACAGAGGAACGGAAGTCGTACTACATATTGCGGAAGATTCTACGGAGTTTTTGGAGGAATCTAAAATCCGTGAACTTCTGACAAAGTATAATAAGTTTAATCAAATTCCGATTAAATTCGGGACCAAAAAAGAGCAGTTGCCTTTGCCGGAAGGCGCTCCAGAAGGTACAAAACCGGAAACTGTTGAGGTTGACAATATCATCAATAACACCAATCCGGCTTGGACAAAATCGCCTTCTGAATTGAAAGATGAAGATTACAACAATTTCTACAGAGAGTTGTACCCGATGCAGTTTGAGGATCCGTTGTTTCATATTCATTTGAACGTGGATTATCCTTTCAATTTGACGGGAATTTTGTTCTTCCCGAAATTAGGAAATAACCTGAATATCGAGAAAGATAAAATCCAATTGTATCAAAATCAAGTATTTGTAACGGATGAGGTAAAAGGAATTGTTCCCGATTTCTTGATGTTGCTTCGTGGAGTGATTGATTCGCCGGATATTCCTTTGAACGTTTCTCGGTCTTATCTTCAGGCTGATGGTGCAGTGAAGAAAATCTCTTCTTACATCACCAAAAAAGTGGCGGACAAAATGGTTTCTTTGATTAATGAAAACCGAGAAGATTACAATAAAAAATGGAATGACATCAAAATCGTTATCGAGTACGGAATGATTTCGGAA
>DLND01000121.1:0-24468 GCA_002476905.1 Flavobacteriales bacterium UBA7519 | reverse complement strand
TTATATAGAATCAGCGAAAGAAAAAGGTTATGAAGTTCTGTTACTGGATTCTCCAATTGTTCCGCATCTTATTCAGAAATTAGAACAGACAAAAGAAAATGTTTCTTTTGCGAGAGTAGATGCAGATCATATCAATAATCTGATTAAAAAAGATGAGCCTAAGATCTCAAAACTGACTGATGCAGATAAAGAGATTTTGAAGAAAGAAATCGAAGAATCAATTAATGATACGAAGTTTACGGTTCAGTTAGAAGATTTGGATTCTACAGATGCGCCATTTACTTTGACTCAGCCAGAATTTTTCAGAAGAATGAAAGATATGCAGGCGACTGGCGGTGGCGGGATGTTCGCAATGGGCGGTTTCCCAGAGATGTATAATTTGGTTGTGAATTCTAATTCTGATTTCGCTGGCGAATTACTGAAAAAAGATAATGCTGATGAGAAAAAAGCAATGATAAATCAAGCTTTGGATTTGGCAAAATTATCTCAGAATCTTTTGAAAGGAAAAGAACTAACGGATTTTATCAAGCGTAGTTTTGAAAGTTTGAAGTAAAACTTAGATATTAATGAAAAAGAAAAAGGAACTCAATTTTGAGTTCCTTTTTTGTTATTTGATTTTCGAAAGTACATCTACCGTTTCTTCCAGATAGAAATCTCTTTCAAGATTTTTTCTCCAGTTTTCTGTTTTCTTAGCAAATGCTTCGTCTTTTTTGATTCTTTCCGCTTCGTCTGTGTGAAGGGTAAATTTCAATCCATTATTGAACTTATCCAAACCTTTGAACTTGTCAATCTGAGCTTTACGCGTTTTCATCAATTCATTGAATTTAGTTTGATTCAAAGTAATTGTTTCTTCTTTGTCAAGCGCTTCTTTCCATTCAGCAGATTCCTGTAACATTTTGTAGTTGTTGTTATTAAGTAATTGCTTATCTAATTCTGCTTGTAATTGAGGAACATTAAGTCCAGGCAACTTTTTATAAGACGTAGTTTCTATTTTGTCCCAAGGCAAAGCGAATTGGTCAAAACGTTCTCCAACTTCTGCATAAGAGAAGAAATCTTTCATTTTAAGGTCTGCTTCTACACCTTTTCTCTGAGTTGATTCTCCAGAAACTCTATAGAATTTTTGGATCGTTAGTTTTAAAGCTCCGAAATCGTCATTCGTGTTCAGGAATCTATTCAATTCCACAAAAGTCTGAACCGTTCCTTTTCCAAAAGAACTTGGCGAACCAATAATCGCCGCTCTTCCATAATCTTGGAACGCACCCGCAAGAATTTCTGAAGCGGAAGCCGATAATTCGTTTTGCATCACTACCAATGGACCTGTCCAGATTGGGTCATTCATTTTATTACTTAGAACTTGGATTTTTCCTCGGCTGTCTTTTACCTGAACATAAGGACCAGCATTCATAAACAATCCCATAATGTCGCCAACTTCGGTCAAAGAACCTCCACCATTGCTTCTAAGGTCAAGGATGATTCCTTCTACATTTTCTTTCTTAAGTTTGATTAGTTCTGCTTTGATATCGTCAGAAGCATTTCTACCTTTTGGGTCTTCAAAATCGACGTTGAAACTTGGAAGGTAAATGAATCCGTATTTCTTACCATTTTTAGAATTAACAACAATACTTCTTGCAAAAGTGTCTTCTATAGCCACTTCCTCACGAATCATTGTTACTTCTTTGATGGTTTTATCTTTTTTCTCAACGGTCAAAGTTACGGGAGTTCCTTTTTCCCCACGAATCAATCTAACAGCCTCGTCAGACAACATTCCGACAACGTTCACAGGTTCTTCGTTTGGTTTGGATTTTACTTTCAGGATTTTGTCGCCCGCAGTTAGTTGTTTTGATTTCCAAGCTGGCGCTCCAATTGTCAATTCACCAAGATATAAATAACCCTTCTTTTCCTGAATCAAAGCTCCTATGCCAATCACTTTTCCAACGAATTGCATATCAAATTCCTCTTTGTTTTTTGGAGAAAAATAATTGGTATGTGGGTCAAAAACTTCGGTATAAGCATTCATATAAACTGAGAACCAGTCCATTTTCTTTCTCTTTTTGAATCTTCTGAAAGAATCTGTGATCAAGTCTTTTACTTCTGAAGTAGCTTTGATACGCTTCTGTTCCGCTGTTGTTGGTGCGTATTTTATTGTGTCTGGAAGTTTGTTGTTTACGACGGAGTCTTTCTTTTTTTTCTGAGCCTCTTCCTTGCTGTTCAGCGTTTCAATTTCCTGAAGGATATTGTACTTGATGTACTTTTTCCATTCTTCACGCTGTTGTTTCGCGTCAACAGGGTTAACTCTTTTCTTTGGCTCAAGTATTAATTCATCATTTTCATCCAAATTAATTGGTTTGGATAGGATATCCTGAGTCATTTTATCAATCTCATCTACACGCTGATAAAGTCTGTCGATAGTTAATTTATAGAAAACAAGATTTCCTTGGTTAAGGTAATCATCCAATTTTGTGTAATGCTTTTTGAACTCATTCATATCAGACTGCAGAAAGTATCTTTTGGAAGCATCTACGCTCTCAAAATATTTCTCATACACATCTTGAGAATAAGCATCATTGATTGGTTTGGGACTATAATGAAGATAAGAAAGAGTGTTTTTCACGCTTACCATAATGGTTTGCATTTTTTCATCATCATTTTGAGGAGAGTTGAAACAGAACATTAGCGTCATCAATGGCGCAAACATCAGTAGTTTCTTGAACTTGATTTTTTTGAACATATATTTTTAAATCTGTACTTGGATTAGTATTTTTTTCCGTTTTGAAAGTTACGATGATATTCAAAAACGAAACCAAATTTAACACCTTATTTTAATTAAAGTATTATAAATTGGTTATTTTTGAAAGAATTATGAAAATATCGCAAAAAGCGAAAAAAAATAAAGAAAAATTTATGAGTAAACCATTGATACTGGTAACCAATGACGACGGAATTACTGCGCCTGGCATCAGAAAATTAATTAGCATAGTCAACGAAATTGGAGATGTAATTGTTGTAGCACCTAATTCTCCTCAAAGTGGAAAAGGGCACGCTATTACCATCAACTCAACTTTAAGCTTCGAAGAACTCAATCTTGATGGTCCTCAGAGAGATTTTTCTTGCTCTGGAACGCCTGTAGATTGTGTGAAAATGGCATTAGATAAAATTCTTCCAAGAAAACCAGATTTGGTTGTTTCGGGAATCAATCACGGTGCAAATTCTTCCATTAATGTTATCTATTCCGGAACAATGTCTGCGGCTGTGGAAGCTGGAGTAGAAGGTTTGCAAGCGATTGGGTTTTCACTTTCGGATTTGAAATGGGAAGCTGATTTTGACCAGGCGGAAGAGTTTATCAAAGATATTATTCGGAAAACTTTGGAAAACCCAATGCCTAAAGGAGTTGTTTTGAATGTTAATATTCCGAAATTAAACAAAGAAGAAATCAAAGGCATCAAAGTTTGTAAACAAGCCAACGCCAAATGGGAAGAAAGTTTTGACGAAAGAACCAATCCGCATGGAAGAAAATATTACTGGTTGACAGGTTATTTCAATAATATGGATGAGTCCGAAGATGCGGACGAAACAGCTTTGGCTAATGGCTATATTAGTATTGTACCTGTGAAATTTGATTTGACAGCTTATGAATATATGAACGAGCTGAATTCTGTTTATCAATAAATATGTTAATGAATGGAGTTTGTTAAACAGTATCTGCTCTCGAAGGGAATTCCGCTTACAGAAGAAAATTGGAGGCCTTTTGTGGAGAAAAACTTTAGAAAAGAATACAAGAAAAAAGATGTGATTCTGAATAAAGGAGAAGTAGATAACTACTTGTCTTTTGTTGAAAATGGAGCAGCAAGACTTTTCTTTATGAAGGAAAATAAAGAACTGACTATAAGGTTTGTATTTCAAAATCAATTCCTTACGGCCTATGATTCTTTCACAAAAAGAACGCCTTCCAGATGCGATATAGAGGCGTTAACAGATATCGTGGTCTGGCAAATTCATTATGATGATTTACAGATGCTTTATAAAACACATTCTGTTGGAAATCTGATCGGAAGACTTACTGTGGAAAAATTATATGTAGAAAAACTTAACAGAGAATTTTCTTTCTTAAGTGAAACTGCTGAGGAAAGATACCTTTCACTTTTGAAAGAACGACCAGATCTTTTCCAAAAAATTCCGTTGAAGCATATTGCTTCATATATAGGCATTACACCACAGGCGCTCAGTCGTATACGAAAACGAATTTGTTAACCATGGTTCATTTTATTTGAACTAAATAAGCTATACTTTTGCCTAAAATCAATTCTGATTAAAAAATCCGAATGAGGGAAGAAAGGCGTTTAGAGAAATCTGAATGCTTTTTTTAGCAATGATAGCAGGGTAGAAACTAAAAACAACCGCTAATTTAATTTAGCGGTTTCTGTTTTTATATTAATTAAAAGCATTGTCATAAGTCATTGATGAAAAATCGATTTTCAGAATAGCTTTAGAATCTACAGGATTTCCGTTACATTTGGCAGGAATCCACTTTTTATTGGCTTTCATGGCTGCATTTTTCAGATCTTTCAGAAACAGATCGCTGTTTGGAACTTTAGGACCGGCTTCTGCATTTGTAAGTACTCCGTTTTTATTGATGTCTAACTTTACAAAAAATAATCCGTTGATGACGTAGGTATTCCAATTAACATTTTGCTGAAGTTTTTCCTTCAGATCTTTTATATAAGCAGTAGATCCGCCAGGATAAACCAGACTTTTAAACTGCGAGGCATTGCAATCGTTATCAGGTATCTGATAAATTCCTCTAACATTATAAACTACAGCACTCGAAGTATTCTCGATCATCGGAATATTGTCCATACCTTCTTCAATATCGACTTGTGCGATGGCTAAGGCACTGGTTAATAAACACAATGAGAATAGTAATGATTTCATAAAGTTTGATTTTAATCTAAATTTGAGACAATCTGTACCCTATCGTCGTAGCCTTTTTACAAAACTTCAATCTGATTTTTTAATAAATCTTCAAATTCGTCTCTTTTTCTGATGAGATGTGCTTTTCCGTCAAGGAACATTACTTCTGCAGGTTTCAATCTTGAGTTGAAATTTGAACTCATTTCAACTCCATAAGCACCGGCATTTCTAAAAACAATCACATCGCCTTCTCTCACTTCATTGATTTTTCTGTCCCACGCAAACGTGTCTGTTTCACAGATGTTTCCAACAACAGTATAAATTCTTTCCGGACCTTTTGGATTAGAAAGATTTTCGATAATATGATAAGAATCGTAGAACATCGGACGAATCAAATGATTAAAACCTGAATTTACACCAACAAAAACTGTCGCTGTTGTTTGTTTGATGACATTAGATTTTACAAGGAAATGCCCGCTTTTACTCACCAAGAATTTTCCGGGCTCAAACCAAAGTTGGAATTTTTTCCCTGTAGATTCTTCGTGTTTTTTGATCGCTGCATTGACTTTTTTTCCAAGAGACTTTACGTCTGTCTCCAAATCGCCATCTTGATAAGGAACTTTGAAACCACTTCCCATGTCCAGATATTTCAGATTTGGGAAATGTTCCGCCAATTCGAACATAATTTCCAGACCTTGAAGGAAAACATCTGGATCTTTGATTTCGCTTCCCGTGTGCATATGAAGACCTTCCACATTGATGTTGGTAGATTTCATAACACGCTCGATGTGACGAAGCTGATGAATAGAAATTCCGAATTTAGAATCAATATGTCCAGTTGAGATTTTGTAATTTCCTCCAGCAAAAATATGTGGATTGATTCTCACAAAAATCGGATAAGAGCCACCGAATTTGTTTCCAAATTGTTCCAAAATCGAAATATTATCGATGTTGATATGAACATTCAGAGACATTGCTTCTTCGATTTCTGCTAGGTCAACGCAATTAGGTGTGAAAAGGATTCTGTCGTTTGAAAATCCAGCTTTCAAACCCAACTTCACTTCGTTGATAGAAACGCAGTCAAGGGAAGCGCCTAACTTTTCGACGTATTTCAGGATATTGATATTGGTTAAAGCTTTGGCGGCGTAGAAAAATCTTGTGTTCTTCGAGAAAGAAGAAGTCAGCTTTTCATATTGTTCGCGTATCGAATTAACGTCATAAACATAAACGGGTGTCCCGAATTCTTTTGCTATAGCCAGCAAGTCCTGATTTGTCATAAGGTAGATTTTTAAAAATAAAAAGGCAGATTCTTTATCAAAAGAGTCTGCCGCAATAGATATCTTATGCACGCAACTCTTTATACATTCCAAACCTTAGAGAACCTTACAGCTCCCTTTTTCCCGATTTTGTTTTGCTTAAATATTTGCATTGCCTTGTTAAAAAATTTTCGCAAAATTAGAGTTTATCTGTAAATCCTGCAATGTTTTAGGTTGATTTTTATTTTTCAGGAAGCGCAGAAACCTCAAACTCATTCCGTAAAACCGCCAACTGCAAATCATTCTGCAAATCTTGTGTAAATCTCGCCACAGGCAACATCAGCTTTTTGATTTTTTCCAAAGATTGAATCTGATGATACAATTCGTAAAAACCAAACCCAATTAATTTGCCTTTCTCCAAAACCAAAAACGATTTTTCGCCCAAAGTTCTTCCGGATGAAGACCAGATTTCATTCCTTCCTTTGAGATTGATTTTTTGAGTGAATTCTACCAAATCTTTCAATTCTTCTCGGGATTTGATGTAACTAATCGCCTTCAAACCTTGTGTGAAACTTTTGAATCTCAGTAAAGGTTTATCTTCCTGAAGCTTAATTTTCTCAAGAATATATTTGTCCTTTCTGTAAAACAACCCGAAAGTCAATTGTTGTCTTTTGTGGAAGCCTTTGTTTTGCATCATTAGTTTGGCAATCAAATCAGTTCCAGTCAGTTCGTAGGAGATTTTTTCTGTCTCTTCCTGGATTTTTTTATACTTCGCTTTATCAGAGTCGAAAATTTTCTTGGCAGATTTATATAAGTCTTCTACAACATCGGAACTAATGATTTTTCCCTCCGAGTTTTGGAAATACAGAATTCCTCTTTCGTTTGGCAAATCTTCTGTCAAAATCTGAACTTTACTGATGTAATCTTTCTCCAGATTTTCTTCCTTTTGCGATTGGATGATTTCATTATTTTTGTCTTTGATAATCAATAGTTTAAATAAGTCCAAAGTTGCTCTAGCGTCACCACTTGCACGATGCGCTTCACTCAAAGGAATTCCGATTGACTTACAAAGTTTACTTAAGGAATAACTTTTCTCATCCGGAATCAGATTTTTAGCCAAAGGAATGGTGTCTAAAGTTTTGATTGTGAAGTCGTAACCGAGACGTTTGAACGATTGACGAAGCATTCTGTAATCGAAATCAATATTATGACCAACCAAGATAGAATCTTTGGTGATTTCTACAACGCGTTTGGCAATTTCGTGAAATTTCGGAGCTGTCAAAACCATTTTTGAAGTAATTCCTGTCAATTTTTGAACAAAAGCAGAAATCTCACTTTCGGGATTCACGAGAGAGATGAATTGGTCTGTAATCTCGTGACCGTCATAACGATAGATGGCAATCTCTATGATGCTCTCTTTCCGAAATGGTGCGCCGTTACTTTCTATATCTATTATTGAGTACATCTACATTTATGCAATCTGCATTATTTTATTATCTTTTTTTACTAAGCATTCCCAAAATAAACTTCGCACCTTCTCTTGCTAAAGTATTCAGGAAAGTTTTTCCTGCTCGGCTTTCGATGACTTGTTCAAACATCCCTTGCTCTTCTTTTGGTTGTGCTGTTCTTCCTCTTGTTGGTGTTGGAATGGCAGTTTGGGTATGTTCTTCAATTCTTTTGGTCAGAATTTCGTAAGCACTTTCTTTATCGAGGTCTTGTTCGTATTTTTTGACAAGGTCAGAATTTCTTGTCAGTTCATCAATTTCTGATGCGGTTAAAATATCCATTCTACTTTCCGGCGAAATCAAATACGTTTGAACCAAAGGTGTTGGAATTCCTTTTTCATCCAATGCGGTTACAAAAGCTTCTCCAATTCCAAGATTTTGAATGAGTTCATTGGCTTTGTAATACTCTGTTGTTGGATAATTTTCTACCGCTTTGTCAATTTCTTTTCTGTCTTTTGCGGTGAAACCTCTCAAAGCGTGCTGAATTTTCAATCCTAACTGGCTCAAAATATTTTCCGGAACATCGCCAGGAATTTGAGTACTAAAATAAATTCCGATTCCTTTGGAACGAATCAGTTTTACCATCGTTTCGATTTGAGAAAGCAAGGTTTTCGAAGCTTCGTTAAAAATTAAATGCGCTTCATCAATAAATAAAACTAACTTCGGTTTTCCACTGTCGCCTTCTTCTGGAAAAGTCATATAAATCTCGGCAAACAAAGATAAAAAAAAGGTCGAGAAAAGATTAGGTTTATTCTGAATGTCATCAACTCTGAAAATATTCACAACACCCTTTCCGTCTCTGGTTTTTAGCAAATCATCCACTTCAAAACTTGGTTCTCCAAAGAAAGTTGTTGCGCCTTGCTGTTCCATCGCAACAATCGAACGTAAAATAGCACCCAAAGAAGCGGGAGAAATCGAGCCGTAATTATCAGCCAATTCTTTTTTACCAATCGGATTATCTGTCACATATTGCAACACTTTTTTCAAATCCTGCAAGTCAACCAAAGGCAAAGCTTTGTCATCACAATATTTGAAAACGATCGACATAATGCTTTGCTGTGTGTCATTCAATTCAAGGATTTTACTCAGTAGAATTGGACCGAATTCTAAAACTGTTGCACGAAGTTTAACGCCTTTTGCACCGGAAATTGTCATCAATTCTACGGGAAAACTCTGTGGCGAATATGGCAATTGCGTTTTAGAATATCGTTCTTTGATGTTGTCATTTTCCGTTCCAGCTTTGGCAATTCCAGATAAATCACCTTTGATGTCCATTACCAAAGTAGGGATTCCGGCGTGAGACAACTGCTCTACAAAAACCTGTAGTGTTTTGGTTTTTCCGGTTCCGGTTGCGCCGGCTATCAATCCGTGTCTGTTGACTGTTTTCAGAGGAATTGACACATTGACTTCTGTTATAACTTCGCCGTCCAGCATACCTTTTCCGAGGATGATGTGTTCGCCTTTAGGATTGTATTTTGCGCTCAGGTCGGTTATGAATTTTTCTTTATTTGACATCGATTGTTTTTTAAAAGCTTAAATTTAAAAATAATTTTAAGAATCGTTTTAAAACTTTGATTAATTCTATACTTAACATAAAAAATTATCCGACATCAATTATCTTTGCACTCAAATGCCATTCTATGCGCGCTTATAACACGAAAAATTTCCTCAAAATACTCATCAGTCTTCATAAAAGTGACACGCTGAGTATCCTTTTTCCAACGATGCTACTCGTGGGAGCTTATTCTTACGGCATCTATTATTTGGAAGTAGAATATCTGCATTTGACGTCCAAATCTTCGGTGATTAATATTGGAATGATTCATTCTTTGCTGGGATTTGTTTTGTCTTTGCTTTTGGTTTTTAGGACTAATACTGCTTATGACCGTTGGTGGGAAGGGCGAAAGCTATGGGGAAAACTGGTCAATGACAGCCGGAATTTTATGGTTAAAATAAGTAGTATCTTGGATGATAGAGATGTTAACACCAAAACTCAGATTGCGCGTTATCTTAAGCTTTTTCCTCATTTGCTGGCAACGCATCTTTCCAAAGAATCGACGAGGTTGCTTTTGGATGAGGATTTTACAGACCTTAAAAAAGAACTGAAACATCACGGACCCGCAGAATTGGTTTTTATAATGACCAAAAAATTGTTCCAGTTGAAAAAAGAAGGCAAGATTTCTGAAACAGAAATGTTGGTTTTGGATACACAACTTTCAGGTTTTCTTGACGTTTGCGGAGGTTGTGAAAGAATTAAAAATACGCCAATTCCATACTCTTATTCATCATTTATCAAGAAGTTTATCGTTTTCTATGTTTTGGCTTTACCTATTGCGAATGTTGTGAATCTCGGTTTTTTTATGATTCCGATTACGATGTTCGTTTATTATGTTCTGATGAGTCTGGAACTGATTGCGGAAGAAATAGAAGACCCGTTCAATACTGATGAAAATGATATCCCAATGGAATCTATCGCCCAAAATATAGAGAGAAATATCGATTTAATTTTAAATAAAGCTTGATTTTGACAAAGAAACTGAAATTAGAAGAGCTAGGAAGAATAGATGTAGAAACCTTCAAAAAAACAGCAAAGATTCCTTTGGTTGTGATTTTGGATAGCGTGAGAAGTATGCACAATGTTGGTGCTATTTTCAGAACTGGCGATGCTTTTTTGATAGAAAAAGTGGTGCTTTGCGGCATCACGCCTCAGCCGCCTCATCGTGAGATTCATAAAGCGGCGCTTGGTGCAACCGAAAGTGTGGATTGGATCTATGAGCAGGATATCAATGTTGCTATCGATAGTCTTAAAAAAGAAAACTTCGAAATTATCGGGATTGAACAAACTTCATCAAGCCAACTGATAACAGATTTTGAAATTAATTCAGAAAAAAAATACGCCTTGATTCTAGGTAATGAAGTTGATGGAATTAGTGATGAAGCTTTACCGAATATTGATACTTTTCTAGAAATCCCACAACTCGGAACAAAACATTCTCTGAACGTAAGTGTCTGTGGCGGCGTTGTAATATGGGAATTTGCGAAGAACCTTGGGATTAAAAAATAAAAAAACTGCAAACACAAAAAGTGCTGCAGTTTGAAATAAATCTAATAAAAAGTAAAAATGAAAGGCTACAAAGGTATATTTTTATTGTTATATAAAGCAATAGTTGTTGTAAAAAAACATAAAAATTTTTAAAATCTTTTGTGGCTAAGTAATTTTTGTAAATTAGCATAATGTTTATCAAAGATTACATTTCCAAAGACTATCCCGCTTTCGGCGTCAGAGATTCTATAGAAGAGGCTTCTGAGGTTGCTAAGGAATTTGGATATTCCCACGTTTTCATTGTAAGCAAAGGCATTTTTCTCGGTGGATTGAGTCAACCATTTTTGGAAGATAGTCCGGAAGGCAATCTGGATTCGCTTAACATTCATTACGAGCGTTTTGCGATTATGGAAGACAGCAGCTTGTTGGACAGCATCAAGCTTTTCCACACTTTCAATGCGAATGTAGTTCCTGTAATTTCCAAAGATGAAAAATATTTGGGTTACATCTCTTGTGACGATATCTTCAATGAGTTTTCCAAATATCCTTTGTTTTCGGAGAATGGAGCGATTTTGACGATTCAAACAACGGGATTACATTATTCTATGACAGAGATTTCTCAGATTGTAGAAAGTAATAATGGCAAAATCTATGGAACTTTCATCAATGCCATAAAAGATGACAGTGTGGAAATTACCCTCAAAATCAGTAATGAAAATTTAAGTTCTATCGATGAGACTTTTGAACGTTACGGTTATCTGGTGGTGCATAAACATTATGATGACGAGAAAGAAGAACTGTTGAAAGACCGTTTTGGGTTTTTCCAGAAATTTTTAGAAATATAATTGATGAAGGCAGCTATCTATTCTCAAAAAAAAGACCTCGATACATTTTTGTATCTCAACCGATTCATCTCAGAATTGGCGCTGCGAGAAGTAGCGGTTGTTCTTCACGCAGAAATGGCGGAGAATCTGAATTTTTCCAAAGAATTTGATACATTTTCCGGAAAAGAAGAACTTAAAAGTAAAAATGTGACTATCGTCTTTAGTTTTGGAGGTGATGGAACAATTCTGAATGCGTTGACCTTTATTCAAGACCTTGAGATTCCGATTATTGGGGTGAATACAGGGCGATTAGGATTTTTGGCGAATTTCCGAAAAGACCAAATCTTTGATGAGTTAGATTCGATTATTCTTGACAAAAATTATAATATCAGCGAACGTTCCGTCATAAAAATTACAACAGACGATAATTCTCAAATTGATTTTCCTTTTGCCTTAAATGATGTCAGCCTTTCCAGAAAAGAAACAACATCGATGATTACGGTGGAGTCTTATATTAATGATGAATTCCTGAATGTTTTCTGGGGCGATGGATTGATCGTTTCCACACCAACAGGTTCAACAGCTTATTCTTTAAGTTGTGGAGGACCGATTATTTCTCCAAGTAATGACAATTTTGCAATTTCACCAATTGCACCTCATAATTTGAATGTTCGTCCGCTCATAGTAAAAGACGATTCGAAGATAAAATTGACCGTCAAAAGCCGTGTTCCGCAATATACTTTGGCTTTGGATTCGAGACTTTATCATATGGATGTTGGCAGTGAAGTTATAATTGAAAAAGCTGAATTTTCCTTATTTCTCATCAAACCAAAAAAATTCAGTTTCTACGAAACGATTCGTCAAAAACTGCTTTGGGGAAATGATAAACGGAATTAAAAACAAAAAATATTATCTACAACATAGGATTTGTAAAAATGAAATTTGAATTGTTAATAATTTCGTAAGTTTACAGTCTAAAAAATCTTAAAAAATATAATAAAAATGAGCAGAAAATTTCCGGCAGGAGTTGCCACTGGTTCTTTAGTAACAGAGATATTTGATTATGCCAAAGAGAAGCAATTTGCACTTCCGGCAGCTAATGTGATTGGTTCTAGTAATATCAACGCAACGTTAGAAACTGCTGCAAAACTTAATGCTCCAGTAATTATCCAGTTTTCAAACGGAGGGTCTATCTTCAATGCTGGAAAAGGATTGAGTAACGACGGACAAAAAGCTGCAGTTCTTGGAGCTGTTGCTGGTGCAAAACATATCCACACTTTGGCAGAAGCTTATGGAGCTACTGTTATCCTTCACACTGACCATTGTGCTAAGAAATTATTACCTTGGGTTGATGGACTTTTGGATGCAAGTGAAGAATTTTACAAGCAAAACGGAAAGTCTCTTTACTCTTCTCATATGTTAGATTTCTCAGAAGAACCAATTGAAGAAAACCTAGAAGTTTCCGCAAAATACTTCGAGAGAATGAACAAAATGGGAATGACTCTTGAAATCGAATTGGGAGTAACTGGAGGTGAAGAAGATGGTGTTGACAACTCTGATGTGGATAGCTCAAAGCTTTACACGCAGCCAGAAGAAGTAGCATACGCTTACGAAATCCTTAAAAAAGTGTCTGACAATTTCACAATCGCAGCGGCTTTCGGAAACGTACACGGTGTTTACAAACCAGGAAACGTAAAATTGACTCCAAAAATTCTTGACAATTCTCAAAAATTTGTTCAGCAAAAATTCGGAACGGGAGACAAGCCTGTGAATTTCGTATTCCACGGTGGATCAGGTTCTACGTTGATGGAAATCCGTGAAGCTATCAGTTACGGTGTTGTAAAAATGAACATCGATACAGATTTACAATTCGGTTACACAGAAGGAATTAGAGATTATATGATAGAAAAGATTGACTATCTGAGACATCAAATCGGAAATCCAACTGGCGCAGATGCTCCAAACAAGAAATTCTACGACCCAAGAGTCTGGATAAGAAAAGGAGAGGAAACGTTTATCAAGAGATTGACTCAGGCTTTCGAAGACCTGAACAATATCAATACACTTTAATAAATAATTTATAAATGGTAAATGATGATTGATTTTCTTTCATCATTTATCATTTATCATTCATCAATTATAGATTTATGGCATTTGATTGGTTTAAAAGAAAAACCCAAAACATTACCACTTCTACACAGGACAAAAAAGATGTTCCAAAAGGACTTTGGCACAAAACGCCTACAGGAAAAATTATAGAAGCTGAAGAACTTAAAGCTAATAATTTTGTATCTCCGGAAGATGGTTTCCACGTAAGAATCGGAAGTAGAGAATATTTCGATATGCTTTTTGACGACCACAAATTCAAGGAATTGGATGCGGATGTGGAAAGTGTTGATATTCTTAAATTCAAGGATACAAAATCTTATACAGACCGTCTGAAAGAAGTAAAATCAAAAACAAAACTGACAGACTCTATCAGAAATGCAACCGGAAAAGTAAACGGTGTAGAAATGGTGGTTTCTTGTATGGATTTTGCTTTTATCGGAGGTTCTTTGGGCTCTGTAATGGGAGAAAAAATCAGAAGAGCCATCGATTATTGTATCAAACATAAGTTGCCTTATATGATTATCTGCCAGTCTGGTGGAGCGAGAATGCAGGAAGCGGCTTATTCATTAATGCAATTGGCAAAAGTTCAAGCTAAGTTGGTTCAGCTTTCTGATGCGGGATTGCCTTACATCGCTTATTTGACAGATCCAACTTTTGGTGGAATCACGGCTTCTTTTGCAATGACAGCTGATGTGATTATTGCAGAACCAAGCGCTTTGATTGGGTTTGCAGGACCTAGAGTTATACGTGAGACAATTGGTAAAGATTTGCCAGAAGGTTTCCAGACTTCAGAATTCTTGCAGGAAAAAGGTTTTGTTGATTTCATCGTGAAAAGGACAGAAATCAAAGAGTCGATTTCAAGAATCGTAAAACTATTGGTACACGAGTATCATTAATTAAACTTAAATACAAAATTCACTCTCTCAAATTTGGGAGAGTTTTTTATTGATGAGATTTATAGGTATATTTTTCAGAACGCTCAAATCATTAACCTTTGGAAAACTGTTTAAAGTTTTTTCTATTGGATTGATGCATCCTTTGTTCGCCATTTTATACACTTACGCAAGCTTCAGAGCCTTTGCTAAGGCAAAAGAGTTATATCCAGAAACCAATTCTAATAATGGCAAAGGAAATGCTTTCCGACATTCATATTGGTGTTGTTTGATTATGATGTATTTCTGCAAAGTATCTTCGCCAGAAAAATCATTGAAATGGTGTGAAAAACTTACCAATATGCACGAAGATCTTTTTCCCAACAAACCTTTGGAAACTAAAATGGATTTGCATAATAACAGAGTCGGAATGGATTATTTTATGAGTCTGATTCCGGGCGTTCATCGTCAGTTTTTTGAAAGCAGTTTTTTCATCGAGGAATTGCAGAAGAGGACGGAAAATGCGGTTCTCATAAAGTCTGTGGATGAGGAAGTGGATGAAAATCAATTGATATATCTGGAATAAAAAATTGACAAACCAAAAGATTTGTCAATCAAAATTAGATATAGAATAGAAGTTTTACCACGCTTTCACAGCGCCTCCTTTGAAGGTTTGTTTCGCTGCAGTTTCTACTTCCGGAGATTGGTATGCTTGTACAAACTTTTTCACTTTTTCATCATTCTTATTATCTTCTCTGGAAACAATTAGATTGGCGTAAGGTGAATCTTTATCTTCAGAAAACAAGCCTTCTTTTTCAGGGTCAAGACCGGCCTGAGCAGCAAAATTATTATTGATAATGGCCAAAACCACTTCTTTATCTTCTAAAACTCTTGGGATTTGTGGTGCTTCTAATTCTAAGATTTTCAGATTTTTCGGATTTGCGATGATATCAGTTACTTTTGGCAACAAACCAACGCCGTCTTTCAATTTCAGAATACCTTGTTTTTGTAATAATAATAAAGAACGTCCACCATTGGTTGGGTCATTCGGAATCACGATGGTTTGTCCGGGTTGCAATTCGGAAACTGATTTTATCTTTTTAGAATAAGCTACAATAGGGAATACAAAAGTTTTTCCCACAACTGCTAATTTGTAACCTCGCTGTTTTGATTGCTCTTCAAGATATGGTAAATGTTGAAAAACATTAATATCAACATCACCTTGATTCAAGGCTTCGTTGGGAACAACATAATCATTGAAACTTACCAATTCTACATCCAAACCATATTTTTCTTTCGCTACTTTTTTCGCAGCTTCGGCAAGATTTTGTTCTGGTCCAGTTGCAATTCCGACTCTTAAAACATTCGGATTCGATTCTTTTTTATTGCAGGCTGATAAAGTGATAATAGCCAATGCTAAAGCAAATATTTTGTGTTTCATACTTGTAAGTATTTTAAATGATATAATGTTGTATTTTATATTTTTAAGACGTTTGATTTTAGTCTATCAACTGACAACTAAAAACGATCAACCCTAAGAATTTTATCTATGATTGAATTTTTTTGAAAGAAAGTCTCCAGTAATCTGGATTATGAAAACCAGTACAATTAATAAAATCAAAACTGAATTCATTACCGCAAAATCATATCCGATGTATCCGTACTGATAACCAACTTGTCCCAATCCGCCTGCGCCAACTGCGCCGCCCATTGCAGAATATCCAACCAATGTAATTAATGTAATACTTACGTTGTTGATTAGTGAGGGTAAAGCTTCAGGTAAAAGGACTTTTCGGATGATTTGAAGCGGTTTTGCGCCCATTGCTCTCGCTGCTTCTATCAATCCTGACGGTATTTCCAACAGGCTGTTTTCTACCAATCTCGCAATGAATGGAGCAGAACCCACACTCAGAGGAACCAATGCTGCAGAAACGCCAATCGATGTTCCTACAATAGTTCTTGTGAAAGGTATCATCCAGACAATGAGAATGATAAACGGAATCGAACGGAAAATATTGACTATAATTGATACGATTTGGTGTGATATCTTATTTTCCAATAATTGGCCTTTTCTTGTGAGGAAAAGGAAAATCCCCGTCGGTAATCCTAAAACAAATCCGAAAAATCCTGAAACCAAAGTCATTACAATTGTCTCAATTGTCCCTTGGAATAACAAATTAATGATACTATCCGACATAACCTAAAATTTCTGTGTTTGTATATTCATTTTCCAAATAAGCCAAAGCTTCATTGATGTTTTTTCCCTGCAGTTCCAAAATCAAAACACCAAAGTTTAAGTGACCAACATATTCTAATTGAGCACTGATAATCTTAGCTTTAACCTGAAATTTTTCAAAAAGATTAAGAATCACAAAACTCTGCTCATCATTGCCTCCAACCAAAATTTTAACCAAAGGATAATCATTTTCGCTGGCGATTTTACGGATAGAATTTTGATAAATCAAGGGCAATTCTACATTCAGAGAAGCTTGGACAAAACCTTTCGTAATTTCTTTTTCCGGATGAATGAAAATCTGCTCTACTTTTCCTTGTTCTACTAATTCGCCATTATCAATCACAGCCACTTTATCACAAATGCTTTTAATCACTTCCATCTCGTGTGTGATGAGAAGAATCGTGAGATTCAGTTTTTGATTAATAGATTTCAGAAGTTGTAAAATCGATTTTGTAGTTGCTGGGTCTAGTGCGCTCGTCGCTTCGTCGCACAACAAAACTTTTGGATCATTTGCCAAAGCTCTTGCAATCGCAACTCGCTGTTTTTGTCCGCCGGAAAGATTTGCTGGATAATCTTTTGCCTTGTCTTTCAGTCCAACCAATTCCAAAAGCGAATCCACTTTTTCCTTGATTTCCGATTTCGATTTCCCTTCCAATTCTAATGGAAAAGCCACATTGTCAAAAACAGTTCTTGACGACAACAAATTAAAATGCTGGAAAATCATGGCAATCTTTCTGCGTTCTAGAGTTAGTTGAGATTCGGATAATTTTGTCAATTCTATATTGTCGACAATTACTTTTCCCTCATTTGGTTTTTCCAGAAGGTTCACGCAACGGATCAATGTACTTTTTCCGGCACCAGAAGTTCCAATCACGCCAAAGATTTCCCCTTTTTCTACACTCAGAGAAACATTGGACAAGGCTTGGATGGTTTTGTTTTTAGTTGTAAAACGTTTGGAAACGTTCTCTAGTTCAATCATTTTTTTTCATTAATTAAAAAATAAAAAACCTTTCAAATTAGATTATGAAAGGTTTTCAAAATAAACACACTATTTCTTCTTCATATAAATCTTATGCAACAAACACATTTCAACATTGTATAGTGTTTTAAAAAAAAGCCTTTGCAAAATTATAAAATACAATTCATACTAAAAAAGTATAATTTAAAATAAATGACAAATGTCAGTTTTTTGTGGAATTGATTTGGGCGACTTAATCCGACTTCCACTACCAATCTTTTCACTCCACTTTGTTGCGTAAAAAGGATTTCCGCTCAAGTCGGGTCGCAACAATTCGACTTCAAATTTTAGCATAACATTTACCGTGAAGTTTGTCATTCCGTAGGAATCTAAATATAACATTCACAGTTTCCGTTGTTGAGATTCCTACGGAATGACAATATTGTGTTTATAAACCGTAAACAGTTTTAAAAACCAACTTCTAAAATCTCATATCTTTTCTTACATTTACTAAAAATTAATTTTCCGAATGGTTCTAAGCAGGATTTGGTCCGCCTTTATTATTATTGCGATTGCGGTTGCATCAATCAAGTATTTCAGTTCAGAAAATTACAGTCAGATTTTCAACGATATGGTTGTTGGGAAAGGTGGCGACACGATACAGATTTCGCAAAAACCTTTGGCTCAGATTTCTCCGGATATTCAGAAATCATTATTAACAAATCCAGATTTCGAAGACAGTCACATTCATTACAAAATGGATTCTCTTCAAAATGTGAAAACCTACAGAGTTGCAGAAACCGATGGTGTAATTGGAACCAGCGAAACAGCAGTCAATATCTGTTTAAAACTCATCGGGATTATGGCTTTGTTTATGGGCTTTATGAGCATCGCCGAAAAAGCAGGAGGAATCAATTTTCTAAGCCGATTAATTCAACCATTTTTCTCAAAATTATTTCCGGAGATTCCAAAAAACCATCCATCATTCGGGCATATGATGCTGAATTTCAGTGCCAATCTTCTCGGTCTTGATAACGCCGCAACACCTTTCGGACTCAAAGCAATGGAAAGTCTCCAAACTTTGAATCCTGATAAAGACAGAGCCAGCAATGCACAAATTATGTTTCTCTGCTTGCACGCCAGCGGATTAACATTGATTCCGGTTTCCATTATTGCAATTCGTTCATCAATGGGTTCGGAAACACCGACAGATATTTTCTTGCCTTGTATGATTGCAACGTTTTGTGCAACTCTTGCAGCAATGATAATTGTTTCTATCAGACAGAGAATCAATCTTTTTCAACCAATAGTTTTAGCTTATGTTGGTGGGATTTCTGCGATAATTGCACTACTCGTAATTTATCTAGTTCAATTGAATAAAGAAGAATTAGATTCTTTCAGCAAAGTGATGAGCAACGGAATTATCCTGTTGATTTTCTTCGCGATTGTTCTCGGAGCAGTTTACAAAAAAATCAACATCTTCGATGCATTTATCGATGGTGCAAAAGAAGGATTTACGGTTTGCGTCAAGATTATTCCTTACTTAGTTGGGATGTTGATTGCGATTTCGTTACTCAGAACAAGTGGCGTTTTTGATGTCATTATCGATGGAATGAAATGGATTGCAAGCGCATCTCATCTCGATACAAGATTCGTGGACGGATTACCGACAGCTTTGATAAAGCCACTTTCAGGCTCCGGAGCTCGCGGAATGATGGTGGACACGATGAAAACTTTTGGAGCAGACAGTTTTCCGGGGAAATTATCTGCGATTCTGCAAGGAAGTTCTGATACAACATTTTACGTCATCGCTGTTTATTTTGGTTCTGTTGGCATTAAAAATACAAGATATACAGTGGGTTCTATGTTGTTGGCAGATTTGGTAGGGGTTGTTGTATCGGTAATTTTGGCTTATTTGTTTTTTGGTTAATAATTTGCCAAACTAAATCCGAAAAATTAAAACCTACACAGTGATTCAAGATAAAGATTTTACACTTAGATTAATTAGACAATTAACACAAGCTTTAGAAAAACTGCTTCTCGGAAAACCGGAGGAAAGTCTGATGCAAAAAGAACTCGATTTCGATTCTTTGATGAAAGATATTTTTAAAATCGATTTTAAAGAATTAGCTTCGAAAACAAAAGAAGAATTGATCGAAATCGTCAAAGAAAGAGAATCCAAAGACCATGCGGATTATTACGAGATGTTGGGCAATGTTTTTATGTTTTATTACAGAACAGAAGAAAAACTTGATTTTGCAGACAAAGCCATAACATTCTACGAACTTTATTTGCAGTCTAGCGGGATTTTTGCATTGCCAATCATTAACAAGATTAACGAATTAAAATCGGAATTAAAATAAAATAAACTAATGTATTAGGCAGCTTGGTACAAAATTTAATCTTTTATTTGTAATTTTGGCGGGCTATCGGTAGAGCAATATGATTTTTAAAACAAAGAAAGACAAAAAGTACACTTACCTGGAAGCAGGAGAAGGTCATCCAATGGTGCTTTTGCACGGATTAATGGGGGGGTTGAGCAACTTCGATAAGATGATCAATTTTTTTTCGGACAAAGGATATCAGGTCTTTGTGCCACAGTTGCCTATTTATGATTTGCCCATTCTGCATACCAATCTAACATCTATATCAAAATTTGTTGCCAAATTTATCACAGACGTCGTTGGAAAACCAGTCACCATTGTTGGGAATTCTATGGGTGGACATATCGGTTTGATTCTGGTAACTTCCCGTCCTGAATTGGTCAGAAACCTTGTGTTAACCGGAAGCTCCGGCTTGTATGAGAGAACGTTTGGTGACAGTTTCCCCAGAAAAAGTGATAAAGAATATATCAAAAAGAAAACTCAGGATGTTTTTTATGATCCTGCTGTAGCTACAGATGAATTGGTAGATGAGGTTTTTGCAGTCGTAAATGACAGAATGAAGGGTATCAAAACGGTAATGCTCGCCAGAAGTGCCATCAAACATAATATGTTGAATGACCTTCCAAAAATCACTTGTCCAACGTGCATCATCTGGGGAAAACAAGATAATGTGACACCGCCGGAAGTGGCAGAAGATATGCACAAATTTATCCCCAATTCCTCACTCTATTGGTTAGACCAATGCGGACACGCAGCCATGATGGAAAAGCCCGACGAATTCAACGAGATTCTATACAATTGGCTCCAAAAAGTGATGTAAGTAAAATAAAATAAAATCAGTATAAACCATTAAGGATTTGATTTCTAGTAATATAAATTGAGTTTTTAATGGTTTTTTAAATATAAAAATTATGCAGATCAAAACTTCGGAGTTTGTAAAAAGTAGTCAAAAATGGCAAGAATGCCCTGAACCGACACTTCCGGAATATGCTTTCATAGGACGCTCTAATGTGGGAAAATCATCTCTCATCAATGCCATGTTGGGAAGAAAAGATCTTGCAAAAACTTCTGGAACGCCTGGAAAAACTCAGCTAATCAATCATTTTTTGGTCAATGAAAACTGGTATCTTACGGATTTGCCAGGCTATGGTTATGCAAAAGTTTCCAAAAGTCTGAGAAAAGATTTTGAAAAACTCATTACCAATTATATCCTTAACAGGAAAAACCTCGTTAACCTTTTTGTTCTCATAGACATCCGGCATACACCGCAAAAAATTGATGTTGAGTTCATAGAATGGTGTGGAGAAAATGGCATTCCTTTTTCCATCGTTTTTACCAAACTGGACAAGATGAAGCCAAATGCTGCCAAGGATAACGTAGAAAAGTACAAAGTAGAGCTTCTGAAAAGTTGGGATAGTCTTCCGGAAATCTATGTCACATCTGCTGAAAAAAAGGAAGGAACGGAAGAAATTCTGAACTTCATCAGTACAACCAATGATTTTTTAACTAAAAATAAAGTGGACTTCAATGGATAATGTGGTGTGGAAAATAAAAACATTCGATGAGATTACCACACAGGAACTTTATTCTGTAATAAAAGCCAGGGTGAATGTTTTTGTAGTAGAGCAATATTGTCCATATCCGGATTTGGACGACTATGACCAAAAGGCGGTTCATCTCTGGGCAGAAAAAGATGGCGAAGTTTTGGCTTATTGTCGCATTTTTGATAAAGGAATAAAGTACGAGGAAACTTCCATCGGCAGAGTTATCACAACAGAGAAAGGCAGAGGAAAAGGTCTAGGGAGACAATTGATAAAGTATGCTTTAGATGTTATAGAAAACCGATTGCATCAAACAGAAGTGAGGATTTCTGCTCAGGATTATTTACTGAGATTCTACTCGGATTTTGGATTTGTAGATACTGGTAAAAAATATCTGGAAGATAACTTACCTCACACGGAGATGTTTCGAAAATAAAAAGATCGCCGAATGCGGGTTCGGCGATCTTTTGAAAATGAATGTATTCTTTTATTTGATCTTTATGGTTACTAATCTTGGACAAAATTATACCCATATTTTTACATTTCCTTACGGGAAACCGTAAAATAGAAAAAATTATTTTTTAAATTATTCCTAAATCTTTACAACGCGCTATTAGTTGTTCATTATTTTTAACGTCCATTGCTATTTTCATTGTACTAATTCTTTTTTCCACGCTGCTTAGGCTGTTTGGATTAATGTTCCGCTGTTGGAGAATCTGCGGAATATTTTTCTGAAGTATCCCTTCTGATAAGAGCGTAAGAAGAATAATATCATAATTACTGAATTCCAAGGTATTTACCTTTTTTACAGGCAGCTTTAAATTGTGGGAGATATAAGTGTGATTATTGTAAACGAGCTCAATGGCTTTTTTCAATTCCATGCTGTCTGACCTTGCTTTTCTTACAAATGCATTGATGTTTAACTCGCTGAATAATAGATCGATAATGCCTAATCTGTGTTCTCCGGAAAAGACGATAACTTTGATGTCTGGATATTCGTCTCTGCAACATTTTATTAGTTCTTTACCGTCTTTTATGAGTTGTTTTCTTCCATCTTCCTCAAATGACAAATCTGTGATTAGAAGTTCATAAGGTGACTGTTTTTCTATAGATTTCTTAAGATGAGAGTACGCATCATCGCAGTAATAGAAATAATCCGCAACAGTTATCTCCATTTGCTTAACAATATTTTGTACGGAAAAATTACTGCTTTCGTGGTCCTCTGCAATCAATACTTTTTTGAACATTACCTTTTGTGTTTTATTAATAATTTCAAGCCAGGGGAATTATTGTCAATATTCATTTCAGCGTTTATTTTTGCAAGCCTGGATCTGATATTTGTAAAACCATTTTTTTCCTCTTTGTTTTCAGAAATTCCTATTCCATTGTCGGAATAACTTATTTCATTAAACATATCATTTTTATTAAATCTGATGATAACTTGGCTCGCATCGCTGTGTTTTTTCATATTTACCAAAAGTTCCCGAATTACCTGATACAGCTCCTCGCAAGCATCTGCAGAAATGTCTTCCCAAAACGTACTATCATTTCCAATGATAATAATTCTTGTTTCATCATTATCAAAAGATCCTATCAAACCAGATATTTTTTCGTAGAATTCAATATCCTGATGATCTTCGTAAGACAGATCCCTGGATTTCTCATACATTATTTCCAATTTATCCAGTATTTTTTCTTTAGGAATATCCTTTTGATTTTCAATTGTTGAGATGACCTCATACAGTCCGTTCGCTACCACATCGTGCACTTTTTTTGAGAAATCCAAACGCTGTTCCTGAAGCTTATTCTCAGCTTCTAGAATAAGTCTTTTACGTCTTCTTCGCACCCACATAAATCCAGCGCTTCCTGCACAAACAAAAATAACTATCAAAAGCCAGATCATTAGTTTTTGTTTTTCCATTTTAAATTTTTGCAAGACTTTTTCTTTTTGCAAAATCAGATTTTCCGATTTGGTTTTTTCACTTTCAAACCGAATTAAAGCAAATTGATTTTTAGCTTTATTTTGAGCCAACAAAACACTATCCTGAAGTGTGATGTATCGATCAAAAAACTCTTGAATTTCCTCGCCATGCGCTACTTTTACAAGTATCTGGAGTGCCTCCAATTCATCCGCAGGATATTTGAGTTTCTTTGATAAGTCCAGCATTTTAGTAGCATAATATCTGGAAGAATCTTTTCCTTTATTAAGGTAATAAGCGGAGAGATAGCTGTATACCGCGTCTGTGGTCCACTCATCTCCAGCTTTTCGGCTTAGCTTTTCAGCGGTTAGATAGTTGCCTACAGGATTATATTTAGAATTCTGAAACCATTTGGATCTAGAATAATTAATCAAAATTTTTGGATAGAATTCACTCTTGGAATCAAGGCTGTCAAGGAGTTTTTTATAGATAGTAATAGCTTTGTCATATCTTTTTTGATTATGATATACAATGGCAATATTGTTGGCGGTCATTATTCTGTCTATAGGATCACTGGCGAATGGTAATGCTTTGTTATAGAACTTTTTAGCATCGTTGTAGTTTTTTAGATTACAAGATGTAACCCCGAGATTATTGTAATTACAGAACATGAAGGGATGATGTAAAGTATCCTTTTCTTTTAAGTATTTGAAAGCCGAAAGGCTAGACTCTATGCTTCCATAATTATCGCCTACTTTTTCTTGGAGAATCGCTATGTTTACGATGCACTTTGCAACACCTAAACTGTCATTTTTTCTCAGAAAAAGTTCTTTAGATTTATTAAAATACAGATAAGCACTGTCCAACTTGTCCTGATCAAGAAAGGCAAAGGATTTTTTGTAAAAAATGTTCG
>DLND01000146.1:13644-14982 GCA_002476905.1 Flavobacteriales bacterium UBA7519 | reverse complement strand
CAAAATGAAAATGCTTTTGTCTATTTTGATCAAATCAAAAATAATGAGGAATATGCACATTTGGTAAAACCTTATTATGTGCAGATGTATTATAATCAGAAGAACTATGATCTGGCAATCTCCGAAGGAAACGAAATCCTGAACAACGGAAAAACCACAGCTTACGATACAGAAATCCATAAGATAGTAGGAGAGAGTTACTTTATGAAAGGTGATTATCAGTCGGCTTATCCGCACTTGAAATTATTTTTAGATAAAGAACAAACACCGTCTGAAACTGACCTTATGAGATGGGATTTGTCTCGTCTCAAGTGGGGAAAAAAGCCGAAGCGGTTGGTTATTACAATCAATTGATCAACAGCAATTCTCCTTTAGCACAAAACGCTTATTATCAGCTTGGGAATGCTTATTTGCAAAACAATCAAAAGCAAGAAGCACTTTCGGCTTATCGTAATGCTTCTCAGATGAACTATGATGCAAAAGTTCAGCAATTAGCTTTGGAACAATATGCAAAATTAGGTTACGAATTAGGAAATCCATTTGAGAATTCTTCAAAAGTAATTCAGAGATATTTGGATAAATATCCGAATTCTAAATCTCAGGAAATGAGGTCGCTTTTGGTTAAATCTTATTTGTATTCTGGTGATTATAAAGCGACTTTGGATGCCCTTTCAAAACTAGACAAGAAAACCAATGAGGCAAATAAAATAGAGCAGGAGGTTTCCTATCTTTTAGGTTCTGAGGAATTTAATAAAGGGAATTTTGATGTTGCTGAATCTTATTTCTTGAGAAGTCTTAAATTCAATTTAAATAAAGATTATTACAAGAAAGCCAAATATTGGTTAGGACAAACTTACTATCAGAAATCCGATTACAAATCCGCCATTGCTACCTATAAAGAGTTAGAAAACGAAACTGCAGAAGGTTTTCCGGAGCGTGAGCAACTAGATTATGATTTAGGTTACGCTTATTTCAAGTCCAAGGATTTTGCTCAGGCTCAGGAATATTTTAAAGAATATCTTAGATTTCCAAAACAGGAATTTAAAGCAGATGCAGAACTGCGTCTGGCAGATACTTATTACGCCAACAATCAGTTGAATGAAGCTTTAGAAATTTACAACAAAACCGAAAACGCCAGCGATTATACTTTGTATCAAAAAGCTTTGGCTTTAGGGTTCAAAGGGGATACAGTGGCGAAGATTTCTGAATTAAAAACCTTGATTTCAAAATATCCAAATTCCGAATATGTGGATGATGCAAACTATGAAATTGCGACTGCTTATGCTCAGAATGATGATTTCACTCAATCCAATGCTTACTTTGATAAAGTCATCAAAT
>DLND01000146.1:8428-13579 GCA_002476905.1 Flavobacteriales bacterium UBA7519 | reverse complement strand
CAAGTCCTGACAAAGATTTGGTAGCAAATTCTCAGATTTATAGAGCGCAGAATTTAATTGATTTGAATCAAAATGATAACGCTATTGCTGAATTTCGACAATTAGCAAATCAGTATAAAAATACAGCTTATGCAGACAAAATTGTTGCAGCTGCAAAACCTGCTTTTTTGAAAAACGGCGATGTTGCAGGTTATGAACAATTTGCAAAAGGTCTGAATGTGAATGTTTCCGGAACAGAAATTAGTGAAATCAATCTGAATCTTGCCCAAGAAAGTTTCTCGAAAAAAGATTACACCAAAGCGGTTTCTTACTATGAAAAATACCTTGACCAAAGTCCAAGCGGAGACAATCTTTTCAAAGCGCAATATGAATTGGGAGAAAGTTATTATCAATTAAAACAAACTGATAAAGCATTGAGTCCTTTACAAAACGTTGCTGACTTCCAAAATGATTATCAGCAGGAAGCTCAAGTAAGGTTGGCTCAGATTTATTTGGCTCAGGATAAAATTGCTGATGCGAAAAAATATCTGGAACAGAATGCTAACTCAACAAACGTTACAATTAAAAACTTTGCTTCAGTTGAGTTAATGAAAATCTATGCGGACGAAAAGAACTTTGCTGAAGCTGAAAAATATGCAAATGCTGTACTTTCTAACACAAAAAACTCAGCAGCAACTTTGGAACAAGCGAAAGTCATCAAAGCTAGAAGTCTGATGCAGCAAGGAAAAGATAAAGATGCACAAACAGCTTATGCAGTTTTAGAAAAATCTTCTAATACAGAAGTGGCGGCGGAAGCTTTATACGCAAAAGCTTTTTATCAAAACAAAGGAAAGGCTTTCAAATCGTCTAATGAAACCATTTTCAAATTGGCTAATAATTATGCTTCGGAAGAATATTGGGGTGCGAAAGCCTTGGTGATAATGGCGAAAAACTATTTGGCTCTGAAAGATAATTACCAGGCCAGTTACACAGTTGACGAAATCATCAATAACTATGGCGATTTTCCAGAGATTGTGGCAGAAGCAAAAGAAGTGAAAGCGCAGATTAAGAAGTAATTCGCAAATATTTTAATGATAATTATAATGAAATCTTTGCTAAGTTTTACGCCTTTGCGGACTTAAAAACGCTTTTTATTTAAAAAAAATCTTTGCGCTCTTTGCGTTTAAATTAAATTAAGAAATGAACAAACTAAAATATATCGCCGTTTTGGCATTTTTGGGAACAGTCGGAATCTCGGAATTAGGCGCTCAAATAAAAGAGGAGCAATTGATTCTTAACAGAAAACGTGAGCCGGAAGTTAAGAAAATTGAGAAAAAGAAAACATCTGTTGTTCAGGAAAAAAACTATCCACCGGATAGCAAGAAAAAGGAAGATTCACTCCATCTGAAATATGATATTGTGAATGTTCCGCCAGTTTCGGACTTCAAAACAACGGAAATCCAAGGCGAAGATATCTCTCCAAAATTCTCTAATGATTATCAGTCTAATTATTTCAGATTAGGTTATGGGAATTATGGAAAGTTTCTGGCTGACGCTAATGTTTCAGGTAAAATCCAGGACAATGTCGAAATTGGAGCAGACGTTCATTATTTATCAACAAGCGGTTTGAAGAAAGAATACGATTGGTCTTCAAAGCAGAATCAAGCTAAGATAGGCGGTTATGCTAATATCTACACAGAAAAAGGTAAGTTTAATATTGATGCCAATTATGCTTTCAATAATTATAATTATTATGGAATTTATGCTTTAACACCGCCAAGTAATGATATTGATTTGGAGCAAAAAGTGAATAAGTTCAGTGTGAATGGTTATTACGACCATTATTCCAATGATATTCTCAATAACGTTCGTGTAAAATCTTATTTCTTGAGCGACCATTTTGGAGCCAGTGAAAATTATGCGAATGCAGAATTGAATTTATCAAAGCACGATTTTGCTGTCACAGATGGCGTGACAGCTAACGGAGATTTAGGAATCAATCTGGAAATAGTTAATTCTAAATTTGATATCCTGAATCAGAACACCAATAATCAATTCAATTTTACATTGTCGCCAAAAGTGACTTTCTACAAAGGCGATTCTTATTTGTTGATTGGTTCTGATTTTAGTTTTCTTAATTCTAAAAATTCCAGCGATGTTGCAGAAGAATCAAAGAATAACAAATTCTATTGGTTTCCAAAAGCAGAAGTTTTGGTTGCAGCGGCGGATGAATTCAAGTTTTATGGAGGAATTGACGGCGGTTTGAAATTGAATACTTACGGTAATCTTTTGGACGAAAATCCATTTTTGATTTCTGATTTGGTTTTAACACCAACTGAAACCAAATATCATTTCTATTTCGGTTTGAAAGGAGATGTTGACCAGACTTTTAAGTATGATGTGAATGCAGGTTTCAGCAAAGTGAATAATGCGCAGTTTTTTGTAAGTAATCCATTGTTCTATTTGCCTACTCCGAATCCGCTGGGTGTTGATCTGAATCTAGGTAGAAATGGATATGATTATGCGAATACGTTCAGTTCAATCTATGACAATGGAACTTTGATGGAAGTAAAAGGAGATTTGCAAGTATTTCCAATGGAAAACTTGACTGTGGATGCGGGTTTGCATTTTATGAAATATAAACTCGACAATCTGGAAGAAGTTTATTACAAACCATTATTCCAATTCAATCTTGGCGCAAAATATACAATGCTTGAGAAAAAACTGAACTTGGGGTTCAAAGCTTATTTCGTAACAGATAGAACCGCAAATTCTTATTCTGTGGGTACTACTTTTCCAGCTTTTTCGATGCAAGAGAATGTTAATGAGAAAGTTGGCGGTTATGCAGATATTAATCTTTCTGCAGAGTACGAAATTCACAAAAATTTCAGTATTTTCGCACTCGGAAATAATCTTCTTGGTGCCAAATATCAGAATTACTTGGGCTACAAAGTTTTGGGTGCGCAGGTTGTAGGAGGTGTTAAGATTACTTTCTAATTAAAAAATGGCTTCGTAGTTCAACTGGATAGAATAACGGATTTCGGCTCCGTCGGTTGGGGGTTCGAATCCCTCCGAGGTCACCTTTCAGGAAAAGTCACTTTTAGGAGTGATTTTTTCTTTTGTAATTGTTTATTAATAATGTAGAATAAGGGAAGGATTTGATTGGGGGATGTTCGAAAATCAGCCTCGTAAAATTCAAGTTTTTGGTTAAAAATCTAACACATAACTTTTTTTTAAGTATCAGAATTACCTGTAGTATAGAGTTGAGAGACGTTTGGTAATAATTTTAGGAATTGATCAAGTTTTTCTCTAATATCGCTATTTTTTACCAATCAACTTTTGATTCTGCAGATCTATTTCCAATAAATCAGTTTTCTTTTAGCCAATTTATTGCTATTTTTGACTCATCTGAAGCCCAACATAGCACTCCATATAATATTTTTGTAGATGATGGAGAAGCAACAAGCCAATAGAACAACTTATTTGGATGATGTGTAGGTAAATTTTAATAAATAAAAAGTGATAATTTTAGACAAAATTTATATTTATAATTAATACAAAAAAATGGAACACGACGTAAGACCTTGGGGAGAATATTGGGTATTAGAAGATGCTGAATTTCATAAAGTAAAAAGAATCCAAGTCAATCCGGGAGGAAGACTTTCACTTCAGTATCATCATAAAAGAGCAGAGGTTTGGACAATTGTGTCCGGGGTGGGAACAATCACAATCAACGATGATATCCGTGATTATTCAGTGGGGCAGGTGGCTCAAATTCCTTTGGGAGCACATCACAGAATTGAGAACAAAACAGCCGAACCTGTGGTTTTTATCGAAGTTCAGTATGGAACATACTTCGGCGAAGATGACATTGTAAGAATCGAAGACGACTACAACAGGGCTTAATATTGTCGTCAAAACAAGTCCTGTCAAGATTATTGATTAGGGCAGGACTTTTTGCATCATCTATTGACGGAAAGTATGCAGGAAGGATGAAAGTACAAGTGGGCTTTGCAAAAAGCTACATTTGCGATAAGCAGGTTCGGAAGGCATGTATCGCATTCGTATCACAAAAGCGAAAAAGGCTTCCAACGGTTCAGATGTCCACTCAGAATTGCTGACTACGCAATACATCATGCCGGATATGGTTTTGTTGAAGCAGGATTAGAACATAATGCTTCTGAGATTCGGAACAGTACCCTGTAAAATCAGATTTTGCACCATTTAAAGCGGCTGTAGATAATTGTTTGAGAATGGTAATGACATCTTTCAATACCATCAATAGTATTCCTACGTCCGTAGACAAAATATCTTTTAAGAAAATATTGAAAATTAAGTATGGATTCTCCAGTTTTGTGATTTCAGATTGGGCTTCGATAGTTGAAATGATTTCTTTTATAAAACAGTAAACCCTACATCTCGATTTGATATGTAGAGTTGTTTATAAGTAGTTTTTTAAATCTTTATTTGAAAAGTTACTCTTTGATAATTTTTTCAATAGATTCGCCGGAAGCTGTTTTAACTTTCAAAAAATAAATTCCCCTATCCAGCTCAGAAATATTAATCGTTTTTGAAACTTCACTTTTAATGATTCTTCCCAAGCTATCGTAGATTTCTATAGAATTGATTGGACTGTCAGTTTTTACATTTACTATATCCTTTGCTGGATTTGGATAAATCTGGATTTTGGTTTGTTTTACGTCATATACACCCAAAAATGATTGGTAGGTTTTATAAAGATTCAAAATTCCATAACCCATTTGGTTAGAAGGATTGGGGTAAAGGGAAGCATTTTGTTTCAATCTGTTTCTGATTTCGTCCCTTGATATGTTTTGTGGTAAAGCTTGTAGCAAACAGGCAATGCCGCCAGCAGCTACAGGATTTGCAAGTGAGGTTCCACTCGCTTGTGTAAGCTGCCCGTTATAAACAGTATAGGTTTCAGCACCTCTTGCAGCAGCATCTGGCTTGATAACTCCAGAAGAATTTGGACCATAAGAAGAAAAAGAAACACTTGCTCCCTGCGCTGTCACTGCTCCAATACTGAAAACTTTTGCATTGTCTGCTGGTGTAATGATATAGTGCCACGCATTATTTCCCTCATTTCCTGCAGAGAATGTTACAAAAATTCCCTTTTCTGCAGCTATCTGTGCACCTCTCGCGATAAAGGTAGTT
>DLND01000146.1:0-8307 GCA_002476905.1 Flavobacteriales bacterium UBA7519 | reverse complement strand
GTCGTAACGGCTATCATCGAATTCATAATAACCGAGTGAAGTTGAAATCAAATCAACGCCTTTTCGGTCTGCTTCTTCGGCGGCTTCAATCCAATATAACTGTTCTTCCGGAATTTCATTATCACCATCTTCTGTTGCATATAAATAAAAATCTGCGTCTGGAGCAGTTCCCACAAACTGATTTTCCAGATAGCCACCTATTGTTCCAAGGCAAATCGTTCCGTGTGTATTGAGGTTCTGGTTATAAATATCATTACTTTTATTGATGAAATTATAACCGCCTTTTATTTTATCATTGTCTCTTAATCTCTTAAAAGCATTACCTGTATTCACCGTCGGAAAACCAGTATCAATAACCGCAATGGTCATTCCAGTACCTGTAAATCCCGCCAGATGCAAAGCCCTTGCGTTGATTTGATTAATCTGTGCCAGTCCGCTGCCATAGTTATAATTGGTCAGCATTTCTCGATTTGAATGTTCCTTAAATTTTTCAATCTTGGATGCTTTTTTTCCCGCAGTAGGATTTTTTACAAAACTTTCAACGTGATCTACATAAGGCTGTTGAGATAAAGTTTCAATTTGAGCGGAAGTAGCATTCACAGCAACGCCGTTCAACCATTTCGAGTAATCAGTAACACTAAATCCAAGATTTTTAATATTCTGAATATAAGTTGGTTCTAGCGGAGCATCTTGATCCGTTAAAGCTATTCCCAGATTAGTGCGCCTATCGAGAGATTTCTGTGAAAGTTCTGATAACGGATTGGTGTAAAATGCCGCTTTGTTCGGTTTATCTTTGAAGAAAACGAAGACCAATTCGGTTTGCGCAGTCGCAACTAATGAAAAGCTAATTGATAAAATTGTAAAGATTTTTCTCACGTTTAGGGTAATTAGATTTTTTAAACTGATAAATAAATGTAAATTTACAGAATAAATTTTTTACATTTGGAATCACGTTCAAGAATTATTAAAACTAATATTGATAATGATTTTCAGATGCTTTTAATAATAAATATTTGATTATGAAGAAAATCCAAATGGTCGATTTACAAAGCCAATACTATAAAATAAAAAGTGAGGTAGATAATGCGGTTTTAAATGTGATGGATTCCGCCGCTTTTATAAATGGTCCGGAAGTCAAATCCTTCCAATCAGATTTGGAAACTTATTTGGATGTAAAACACGTGATTCCTTGTGCCAATGGAACAGATGCACTTCAGATTGCATTGATGGCTTTGGATTTGAAAGAAGGCGATGAAGTGATTACTGCAGATTTTACCTTTGCTGCAACCGTGGAAGTGATTCATTTATTGAAACTTAAATCAGTTTTGGTGGATGTAGATTATGATACATTTACAATTGATACAGAAGCAATTAAAAAAGCAATTACACCAAAAACAAAAGCCATTATTCCCGTTCATCTTTTTGGGCAATGTGGTAATATGGAAGAAATCCTAAAAATCGCTAAAGAACATAATTTGTATGTTGTTGAAGATAATGCACAGGCTATTGGTTCTGAATTCATCTTTTCTGATGGAACTGAGAAAAAAGCTGGAACAATCGGAACAATTGGAACAACTTCATTTTTTCCTTCTAAAAACTTAGGTTGCTACGGAGACGGAGGTGCAATTTTTACTAATGATGACGAATTGGCTCACAGACTAAGAGGAATTGTAAATCACGGGATGTACGAGCGCTATTACCACGATGAAGTTGGTGTTAACTCCAGATTAGACAGTATTCAGGCAGCGATTTTGAGAAAGAAATTGCCTAACCTTGATTCTTATAATGAAGCGCGCAGAAAAGCTGCCGATTATTATGACGATGCTTTTGCAGGGCACGACAATATTTTAACGCCAAAAAGAGCCGAAAATTCTACACATGTTTTTCATCAATATACTTTGAGAATTACCAACGGAAAACGTAATGAATTGCAACAATATCTAACTGAAAAAGAAATTCCGGCGATGATTTATTATCCAGTGGCGCTTAGAAAGCAAAAAGCTTATTTCCAAGAGAGTGATCCTGCGGATTTTGTGAATACAGATAAATTACTTGACCAAGTGATTTCTCTCCCAATGCACACAGAATTGGATGAAGAGCAATTGAAATATATTACAGATTCTGTTTTGGAGTTTTTTGAGAAAAACTAATAATTAAAAACTCATAACTAATTAAATGTCTATACTTGTAACAGGCGGTTTAGGATACATCGGTTCACACACTGTTGTAGAACTTATCAATCATAATTTTGATGTCATTATTGTAGATGATTTATCAAATTCAGAAAAATTTATTCTTGATAATATCGAAGAAATAACCGGAAAACGTCCGATTTTTTATCCTTTCGATTTGAGAAGAAAAGAATTATTGCAACAAGTTTTCGAAGCACACGATATCGAAGGTTGTATCAATTTTGCAGCTTCGAAAGCAGTGGGAGAGAGTATGACTGAGCCTTTGAAATATTATGAGAATAATTTGTTTTCATTGATTAATGTTCTTCAGGAATTTAAAGAAAGAAATATCTCCAACTTCATTTTCAGTTCATCTTGTACGGTTTATGGCCAAGCCGATCAAATGCCTATCGACGAAAATACACCTCTCAAAGAAGCTGAATCGTCCTACGGAAAAACTAAACAAATGGGTGAAGATATCCTGAAAGATTTCTCAAGAGCCTATAAAAAACGTGTTTCGCTCTTAAGATATTTCAATCCAATTGGTGCGCACCCAACAGCTTTGCTGGGAGAATTACCAGCAGGAATTCCAAATAATCTTGTTCCTTATGTTACGCAGACTGCGGCAGGAATCAGAGAGAAATTGAGCATTTGGGGAGATGATTATCCAACTGAAGATGGAACAGCAATCCGAGATTATATTTATGTTGTAGATTTGGCGAAAGCACACGTTGCAGCTTTACAAAAACTGATGCATTCCGATGAGGAAACAGTTTTGGATATTTATAATTTGGGAACAGGAAAAGGGTCTTCAGTTTTAGAAGTTGTTAAGGCCTTTGAATTGGCGAATGATGTTGCAGTTCCTTACCAGATTTGTCCAAGAAGAGAAGGCGATATTACAGTGGCTTATGCTAATGCAGATAAAGCTGAAAAAGAACTTAATTGGAAATCTGAAACGTCTCTAGAAGAAGCGCTAAAAACCACTTGGGAATGGCAAAAATATTTGAAAGACAGAAATAATTAAAACATAAAATCCAATCAACTCTGATTGGATTTTTTATTGCGTTTTCTTCTCAGCAAAACTGAAAATATTGTGAAGTTTGACTTCTGAAAAACTATTGGATTTTATCTTTGAAGCAACAATCATCGCTTTGGCAAGAATAGAAGTTGGTAAAGGTTGTTGACTTTTGAAAAGCCCCAGTTTATTAAGGAATTTGATGATTTTCAATCCAAAGACTTCACCATTTCTGTTGGTGTTTTTTCTTTCCAGCATTCCAGGTTTAAAAATCGTTGTTTTCTCGAATTTCAGATTTTTCACCGCTTCTTCCAACTCACCTTTTATTCTGGAATAGAAAATTTTGGAATCAGGACTAGCACCATAAGCAGACACTAAAATATAATCTTCTACCTTGTTTTCTTTCGCTGCTTTTGCAAAATTGAATTGATAATCGTAATCAATTATTTTTTGATTTTCTTTACTTCCGGCAGATTTCAGAGTTGTTCCGAGGCAAGAAAAAGCCACATCGCCTTTCACAAGATGTTTCCATTCTTCTGGATGGTCAAAATCCACAATGTGCGCTTTAACTTTTTCATTATGAAAATCAGAAGGTCTTCTGACAAAAATGTCAATCTCATCAAAATCAGAATCCTGACAAAGTTGATTCACAAGGTCGCTTCCTGTAGCACCAGTTGCACCAATTACCAAAGCTTTCATACGCATAAGATTTGATAATAAAGTTATGAAATATTTCTTGGATTAATTCAGTTGGTTACGGTATTCAGCCCAAATGATTTTGAACCACTCTGTAAAATTATCTGGATTTTCAGAGATTTCTTGTTGTAAATCAGCAATAGAAATGTATCGGATTTCCGAAACTTCATCAGGATTCAAATCAAATTCTCCATCAAAGTTTCCTGTAAAAACATAATCTAATTCGTGTTCCCAAAGCCCTTCTCCAACATCCGCTTTGTAGATGAAATGGAATTTTTCCGTCAACTCACAATCGATTCCCAATTCTTCCTTGATACGTCTTTTCGCCGCATCCAGATAAGATTCCTCGATTCTTGGGTGTGAACAACAAGCGTTGGTCCATTGGTTGGGTGAATGGTATTTTTCTTCAGCACGCTTTTGCAAAAGCATTTCTCCATTTTCATTGAACAGAAAAACCGAAAAAGCACGATGCAAAAGTCCATTTTCGTGCGCCTGCATTTTTTCCATTTGTCCCAAAACTTCATCCTGAGGATTGACCAATACCACTTTTTCCATAAGACAAAAATAAGGATTTTAAAACAAATTTTTAGGAGCTATTTGACTACGTCGAACAGTTAGTTTTTATTTTTAATTTGGAGCTGTTTCCCGCTTTCCGCTATATCTTTTTTGTCATTGCGAACAAAGAGGAGCAATCTGTTGAAACTTTTGACTACCGCAAAAACAAAAAAGGATGCCGCTGCAAGCGGGGCTAGGGGTTTAGTGCATAAAAGATAAAATCAGATATTTGTTCTTCATCTTCGTTAAATTTCATAACTATTTTAGAAGTTAATTTATCTACCCATTTATAAATATCTTCTTTTGATTTTAATTCTGAAAGAAATTTAAAACCTTCGCTATTAACATCTTCAAAATCATTAAAATATAGCATAATATCTGTTTTGAAGCTATCTGCGTAATTATCCTTTATTTCGGATAAATATTCCTTTAAAATTTCTATTTTTTCAGCGAAATTTAGCATATTTCAGATATTAAGTGATATTCTCTTGTTTCTTTAGATTTGATTATTCTTTCTTCAAATTTTAAGTTTTCCAATGGATTGTCAATCGTGAGAAAAGTAGGTAAATCATCCAAGTTTAAAACTAAAGTTACTATATAATCATTTTTGTATTCCTGAGCTTTAACATATTCATTTTCAGTCAATCTAAACTTTCCTTTCTTTGCTCTAATACCTTTAACTTCTGCTAAAAAGGAATTTTCATTTACATTTATTTGAAAATCATATCCATCTCCATACAAACGAGCATCTTCGATAATTCCATTTTTAAAAATATCAATAGAATTATAATTGTTTATAAAATACAATTCTGCCTCTAATCCACTTTCTTGTAGTTTTTTAAATCTTGACTTTACAATTGGCTTTACGTCAACAAAAATGTCATTAATTTTAAAATTATCTTTCAAAAATAATTTGACAATATTTGCGTATTCTAAGACATTTTCATTTCCAAATAAGCTGTCAATCAACAATTTTCTGTGAATATAAGCATCACCTTTTTGCCACCAACCTTTTCTACTATTTTCAAAAAAAGGGTCGAATAAATCCATTCTGTTTTTTACAACACTTCCTGTTTCAACAACACCAATTTCAACAAAATATTCAAAAAATGATGATTTTTTATTGAAACCAAATTGCTTAACAAAATCATTATCAAATTTGGCTAATCCATAGCCTAATAAATTTAGTAATTCATAATTTTCGTGTTTATTGCCTTTATTTTTCATAAACTAAGCAACAAGTAGATTTGGTTCTAAATCAAAAAATAAAGTACCTCTTGTGTCAGAAAAGCCTTTTCTAAGTCCTGCTATTGAAAATGCTTGACAAGGAAAACCAGCACATAAAACGTCAAACACTTTTGGTATATAATTTTTTACAGATTCTTTTGTAATATCTCCAAAAGGAACCTCACCAAAATTTTCACGATATGTTTTTTGAGCGTCTTTATTCCATTCGCTAGTATAAACACATTTTCCACCTACATTTTGCATAGCGATTCTAAAACCACCAATTCCCGCAAATAGGTCGATAAATTTGAATGTATAATTTTTAGGAGTTGGAAATGGAACATTTTCAATCTCGAATAATAATTGTTGCAAAGCTTCTTCCTCTACAACTGAAATTTTATTTTCGTTTTTGTATTCTACATAGTTTTTCAAAATACTTAAAGCTTCGTCTTTATAATATTTTGAAACTCCGTTGTGTATATTATGTAGATAGTGAGTTAGTACGGCTTTTTCTTCTTCTAAAGGTTCAACAAGCTTAATTTGATAACTTTTGTCATCAAATTCCTCTATGCTTATTTTCTCTTTTATCAACATTCTCTTTTAGCTTACTTATTAATGTTGCAATTTACAAATTAAAATCAAGTTTTGTTGAATTGAGAATTTGAATACGGAATTTTATTCTATGCACGAACTTTCAAAAAGCATTTCCCATAACGACAAAATTACCGCTGAACTATTATAGAAATTAAGAATAAAATCAGCCAAATCAGCTCAATCTGCGAGAAAACAAAATTCTACAAACTATTCTTCCATTCATTCGCAAAACCAATAAAATCAGCAACAGATAATTCTTCTGCTCGGATATCGAGGAAAGGATGAGATTTCATATTTTCAGGAATGCCTAGAACTTTCAGAGCATTACTCATCTTTTTACGTCTTTGTCCAAATCCTGCTTTTACGATTTGTTTAAATAAAACCTCGTTTCCAGCCAATCCTTCTTTCAGATTTCGGGTCATTCGGATGACGCCGGATTTTACTTTTGGTGGCGGATTGAAGACATTTTCGTGAACTGTGAAAAGATATTCTACATCGTAATAAGCCTGAACCAAAACTGACAAAATACCGTAATCTTTTGTTCTTGGTTTTGCAGCGGTTCTTTCGGCAACTTCTTTTTGGAACATTCCGCTCATTTCTGGAACAAACTGGAAATTATCAATAATCTTAAAAAGAATCTGAGACGAAATGTTATAAGGGAAATTCCCAATCACGGCTAATTCTTCACCAAAAACCTCCGGAATATTGATTTTCAAAAAGTCACCTACGAAATGTTGTTTTTCAAGTTTTGGATAATGTTTTTTGAGATAAACGATAGATTCTTGGTCGATTTCCGCAACATACATTTCTGACTCTTTTTCGAGAAGAAATTTTGTAAGAACGCCCATTCCCGGGCCAACTTCCAAAACTTTTTTGTAGCCTTCAAATGACAACGAATCTACAATGTTGCGTGCGATATTCTGGTCTGTAAGAAAATGCTGACCAAGATGTTTTTTTGCTCTAACGTCCATTTTGCAAAGATAGAATTATATTTAACGCAAAGGCGCAAGAACGTTTTATATTCTAACAACAAAAAAGTCGCAAAGTTTTCTTTTTCGACTTTTTAGAGATATTATTTTCTAGAAAGGTTGCGCCTTTGCGATCAGATAAAATCAATACATCTTCGTCTTCACACAAGTCACATTTTTTATTTTGACTGGTTTTCCGACTTTCTTCAACATTCCGGTTTCTAAGGTTCTTTTGAAAATGGTTACATCTTGCGAAATAACATTAGTCACAATAATGAATTTTCCTGTTTCATCTATCGCAAAAGTTCTTGGATGTTTTCCACCGGTTTTTTGGTAACCGACAGATTCTAATTTTCCATCATTTAAGACTTTGAAAATTGCAATATTATTCTCTTTTCCTCTGTTCGTAGCATACAAGAATTTTCCATCCGGCGAGATATGAACATCAGAACTTTCAAAACCATCTTTGATTGTGTCAGGATGCGTCGCAATTCTTTGGATTTCTTTCAGCTTGTTTTCAGAAAAATCATAAACCGAAATCATTCCAGCCAATTCTTCTATAGAATAAGCCAATTTCCCGTCTTTGCTGAAAGTGATATGTCTTGGCCCACTTCCTGGTTTTGTATTGATGAAAGTACTTTGGCTGTCAACCAAAGGTTGTTTTTTGGTTGAATCAAATGGATATTGTAATATTTTGTCTGCTCCCAAATCTGCAAAAAGTACAGTTTTAAAATCTGGTGAAAAAACTGCAGAATGCATGTGCGCTTTTTCTTGCCTTTTCGTGTTTACACCGCTTCCTTCCGAGAATTTGAAATGCTGAACCATTGAATCGATTTTTCCATTTTCAAGGAGTGGAAAAACAGAAATCGTAGCTTGATTGTAAGTTGCATTAATAAGCCATTTTCCACTTTTATCAACATTTACATAAACTGGATTTTCGCCACCTGTTTTTTGTTGATTTAAGAAGGTTAATGATTTTTTATCTGGATTGAAGGCAAAAGAACTTACTGTTCCGTAATTGGGCGTTTTGGCGTCAGAAGAAGCGTAAATATATTTTCCGTCAGACGAAACCGTGATATAA
>DLND01000211.1 GCA_002476905.1 Flavobacteriales bacterium UBA7519 | reverse complement strand
GCTGGTGTTCGTTTGGTAACAATATTCCGTCAAAATTGGCATCCACATTATCCGCACCGTAAACTTTTCCGTAATAGGTGTTTCTCAGGTAAAAATTAAAATCATTCCATTTAAAGTTATTAGATAAACTGGCCTTGATTTTAGGAACAGAGTCTTCTAGATACACTCTAGAACGCTCCCCAAAATAAGTGGTTTCCAGACCTGCATTTTTAAGGAGATCCGAAGCGTGGATATCTCCTACTTTTCTGGTGTTATTCAAATTGATGGCAAAATCATTGGTTAATTTGAAAGCTTCTTTTGACAGATTATGGCTGATGACCACATCCAAACCTCTAGTTTCCGTATCAATGGAATTGGCAAAAAACTGCGCAGCATTTACACCTGCTTTTGTAAATTCTGCATTCACCAGTTTTTGCGCCTCTGTAGTAGGATTAGCAAATCTCGTAAACTGATCAGTTAGAACAATTCTGTCATCAATTCTGATAAAATAAGCGTCTGCTGTAACGTTTAGATTAAGTGCAGGTATTTTGTATGTAAATCCTGTGCTGAATGACTTGGATGTTTCCTGTTTTAGATTAGGAATTCCGAAACCAACAGCAATCGGCTGATCGTTACTGAACGTTCCTACTTCTCTCAGTTCGCCATTCACAAATAAAGTGGAAGTTGTGTTATAATAAATCTGGTGAATTGATGGTGCTCTGAAACCTGTAGAACCTGCAAAACGGAAGTTGAAATTATCCGCCAGTTTGATTCTTGAAGCTAATTTATAGTTAAATGTAGAACCAAAATCCGAATAATCCTCGTAACGAACCGCTGCATCTACCAAAAGCCAATTGGTAAAATTGAATTCCACATCAGCATAAGCAGCATAAGAGTTTCTGCTTCTGTTGGTTCTATTTGCTTCCCGGAAACCGGCAAAAACCTGAGAACTTCCCGGCAATGCTGCACCAAAAAAATCGGTTGGTTTATCAGAACTTGATGTTGCCGCTGTTTGTGGATTACCATAAATATCGTAAGCCGTGTAAGAAGCTTCTTCTCCTGGATTGATTCTGAAATTCTCGTGACGCTGCTCCGCTCCGAATGCCACATTCAGACCTTCAAAAACATCAAACTGTTTGCTGAAATCTAAATTAATTGTGTTCTGTAAAAACTGCAACCCACCAGCTTTAAATGTACTTGGCGAATTGGATCTTAAACTTGTATTTCCGGTATTTTCAATGGTATAATCAAAACTATTTTGACCCAATGTATTACTGAAATCTACATTCCAACCATCCCATTTCCCTTTGATTCCGGCAGATAAAGATACATCCTGAATATTAGTATGGATCTCTGGTAAATAACCGTCAATATATAAACCTGTAAATGTTCTTGATTGTGTAGGTCTTCTGTAGAAACCACCGGAAGCGCCATTTCGAATCGAGTAACCACCAAAGGTATAAACTTTCCAGTCGTCGTTCAGAGGTACTTCTACATTTGCAAATATCTGATGATTGTTCAGTTTCGATTGCCCAACCTGCATATTAAAGTCTTTTCTGGTCTGTCCTCTGTAAGCCAACTCTTGGTCTGTCAAATAGTTTAATTGATCGGTTGTAAATGCTGATGTTTTAAGAACATTTTGCAAAGCAGTTATGCTATTTGCAGACTGGATACTAGATTGAAGAGTGGGTGAAACAGAATTAAAATAACTGACACCTTGCGCATATTGATGGATCAGATTAACAAAATCCTGTTCGCCAGCAGTGCCTTTCAGGTTATTAATATTACTAAAATAAGAAGAAAGATTCACTCCATTTTCTAAAGCTCTTTTTTCAATAGCATTGTAAGCATTGTAAATCGGTGCACTTTCAGTTCCGGCTCTTCTTGTAGGATCACGGAATTGTGAAGACCAAGTCAAATTATAAAAACCACCTCTTTTCCCTATTTTATTACCATAGTTCAGATCTACCTGATACTGCTGTCCGTCATAATTTCCTGTATGATCATTGGCTGCCGGCGTCAGATAACCACCATAATTGAACTGTCCTGTTAGTTTTCCCGTGTCTTTTTTGAGCTGAAGGTTCATTACTCCAGCGATAGCATCCGAACCATATTGTGCAGAAGCACCGTCTCTCAGTACTTCAATTTTGCTTAATGCAAATGCAGGAATCGCATTCAAATCTGTTCCCACAGATCCTCTTCCGGGAGTTCCGTTCACATTAATTAAAGCTGAAGTATGACGTCTTTTCCCATTGACCAAAACTAATGCCTGATCTGGACCTAAACCTCTCAGCTGTGCCGGATCAAGATGATCTGATCCATCCGCATTCGTCTGGATAGTGGATGTAAAAGATGGCGCAATGCTATTAAGAATCTGATTAATATTAGTCTGCGGCAAACTCAGCTGAATATCCTTTAGGTTGAAGACGTCTACTGGAACTGGACTGTCCGCTTTGGATCGTCCACCACTTCTGGAACCAACCAGAACCACCTCTTCGATTTGTTTATCCAAAGCCGAATCTTTGACAGGCTGAGTTTGCTGAGCCTGAGTAAAATAAATTCCGGAAAAGAAAATAACGGCTGTGGATAACACCGCATTTTTTTTCCCGAATCTTTTTGTAGTTTTTTGAATCATATTTTTAATATTTAGTTATATAAAAGAGAAAACTTCTTCCAGACAAGTCTGAAAGAAGTTATATTGAGACGGGAGTTCCGTACATTAACCTTTTCAACTCATCTTTCCTTTTTTCAAAGGCTGAATTTAACACCTTTCCCTCCGGTAGGTTGTCAAGACTTCAGCGGGTCAGTTCCCTCCGTCTTTCTTAATAAGTATGACAGCAATTTGTAATCACAGTGCAAAAGTATTAATAATTATTTTTATATCCTACTAATTCGGTATGATAATTATCAGCGTTGATAATTTATTATATTAACCCATTCTAATTGTAGTAGTTGGCACAGAAGTTATTTCAAATCAATATGGAAAATTCTAAAATAAAATTTCATATTGGCTGTTCAGGATTCTATAATGCAAATTGGAAAGGCTTACTTTACCCGGAAAATTCAAATAATAAAGATTTTCTGAAATTATATTCTCAAACTTATAATACTGTAGAAATCAACAGCACTTTTTACCGTAAACCGACAAAAAAAACGCTTCAGAAATGGATGGATGAAACGAATGATGATTTTAAGCTTTTCATCAAGGTTCCCAAAACGATTTCTCATTCTGGATATTCAGAACATAAAAAAGACGAATTAGATGACTTTTGTCAATATATCAATGAAAATATTGCGTGTAAATTAGCTGGATTTCTAATACAATTCCCACCATCTTTTTATTGCAATGAGAAGAATACCCAATGGTTGGTAGAAACATTATCTGATGATTATCTGATTGCAGTCGAATTTAGACATCAATCTTGGTGGAATGATGAGATTTTCAATCTATTCAATCAACATCAATGGATTTTCTCTGGCGTGAGTTTTCCTGGCAAAATTCCGGAAGATGTAATAGTTACGAATTCAAAAATCGGCTATTACAGATTGCACGGAAAACCATCTCTCTACAAATCGCCCTATTCAGAAGCGTTTCTAAATGATTTGGCAAAGGAAATTAAAGCGACCAATCAGCCATTTTATATCTACCTTAACAACACTTGGGGAATTTCCGTCATTGAAAATTCATTATATTTAAAGAAAATTTTAGATTAAATGAAAAAGTTGGTCGTACTTTCCGGCGCTGGCATTTCCGCTGAAAGCGGTATTAAAACTTTCAGAGATTATAACGGACTCTGGGAAAATTACCGGATTGAAGATGTCGCTTCACCAGAAGGTTTTGCCAGGAATCCCAAATTAGTTCTTGATTTTTATAACGCCAGAAGAAAACAGCTGAAGGAAGTAGAACCAAACGAAGCACATCAAATTTTAGCGGAACTGGAAAATCATTTCGATGTACATATTATTACGCAAAATGTCGATGATTTGCACGAAAGAGGTGGCTCTTCAAAAATCATCCATCTTCACGGCGAGCTTAGAAAGGCGCGGTCAGTAAATCATGAAAATGATATTGTGGATTGCGAAAACGATATCAATATTGGCGATCTGCATCCCGACGGCTCACAGCTTCGTCCGCATATTGTGTGGTTTGGAGAAATGGTTCCCGAAATGGATAATGCGATTGATATTGCTTCTCGGGCAGATTTATTTTTGGTCATAGGCACATCTATGCAGGTTTATCCGGCTGCATCGGTCATCAGATATGTTCCAGAGCATTGTGAAATATTCGTTACCGACCCAAATATGGAAAATCCAAATGCTTTCACAAAAAATGAAAACTATTTCAAAACTTCTGCAACAGAAGGAATGAAACAATTGAAAGAAATCTTAATGAAAAATTATAAGTAATGCAGGTAGAAATCAGAAAACTAAATATCGATGATTATGATGAATTGGCAGAAGCGATGAAAAAAGCCTATCCCGATATAGATGACAATGTATGGAGCAAACGGAATATCCAAAAGCTGACTTCAATTTTTGCGGAAGGACAAATCTGTATTTTGGTAGATGGTAAACTGGCTGCAGCGGCGTTATCCATCATCGTTCAGTATGAATTGTTTGGAGATCAGCATACCTACAACGAGATCACTGGGAATGAAAGTTTTAATACCCATAGCAACAATGGAAATGTGCTTTATGGCATCGAGGTTTTTGTGGATCCGGAATTTCGTGCGCTGAGATTAGGCAGAAGATTATATGACGCTAGAAAAGAACTCTGCGAAATATTGAATCTAAAATCCATCATCATCGGGGGAAGAATCCCGAATTATCATCTTTACAGCAAAGAACTATCACCAAGACAATACATAACCAAAGTCAGAAACAAGGAAATCTACGATCCGGTTCTGAGTTTCCAAATCGGAAATAATTTCTCGCCGGTCAAAATCCTAAAAGGCTATCTGGAGGGCGATTCTGAATCTGAAGAATATGCTGTTCTCTTGCAATGGAACAATATCTATTACACCGCGAAAAAAAATACGATGCAGGACAGCGTCATTCGCCTGGGACTGATTCAGTGGCAGATGCGACCTCTGAAAAACCTGCAAGATTTCTATAATCAGGTGGAATTTTTCGTGGATGCTGTCGCGGGTTATCAGTCGGATTTTTGTCTGTTTCCGGAGTTATTCAACACACCTCTATTGGCACCATTCAATCATATGAACGAGCGCGAATCTATGGAGAAACTGTCTGAATTAACGGAAGAAATAAAGCAAAAAATTTCAGAATTCGCAGTAAGTTATAATGTGAATATCATCTCCGGAAGTATGCCAATTTTGGAAGATGGAAAATTATATAATGTCAGCTATCTCCTACATAGGGACGGAAAAATTGATGAATACCGAAAAGTCCACATCACACCGAATGAACGTAAATATTATGGTATGACGGGCGGGAACGAAATCAAGGTCTTCGATACAGATTGTGGGAAAATCGGCGTCATTATTTGTTATGATGTTGAGTTTCCAGAACTTCCGAGATTATTGGCAGATCAGGGAATGAAAATTTTGTTCGTTCCTTATCTTACAGATACTCAGAACGCTTACACGCGTGTTCGTCACTGTGCTGCAGCCCGAGCCATAGAAAATGAATGTTATGTAGCGATTGCAGGCTGTGTGGGAAATTTGCCCGGTGTTAATAATATGGACATTCAGTTTGGACAGGCTGCCGTTTTCACACCTTCGGACTTTGCATTCCCATCCAACGCCATAAAAGGTGAAGCAACACCGAATACCGAGATGACACTGATTGTGGATGTAGACTTAAACCTATTAAAAGAACTGCACCACAACGGCGCTGTGAGAACCTTGTCGGATCGCCGACAGGATCTCTATGATGTGATTCTGAGAAATCAGGATTAATTTAATTTTCAAACCCAGATTTAACATCGACCCCAAATTTTCATCTAATTTTGCATAATATAGACTTTATGAAAAAAAATATTTAATTATCGCAGGATTATCGATTTCAACCATCACTCAAGCACAGATTGGTAATCATTTCGAAATACAACGCGTTGACAGGACAGGCAGTAACAACTGATTTGAATGAATACGTAACAACTGAAACCATTAATGGTGTTTTCAAAATGGTGGCAGAAAAAGAAACGGGAATCAGAAATAATTCTGCGTTGAGGACGACTTCGCTTTTGGAGAAAGTGTTTGGAGCTGTTAAAAAATAATTCTAGAAGCTAGAAATTAGACATA
>DLND01000148.1 GCA_002476905.1 Flavobacteriales bacterium UBA7519 | reverse complement strand
AATTTAGTTTGAAGACGTACACATTAATTTCAGTAACGCTTTTCGAAATAAATTTTGCTTTATTATTAGCCTCAAATGCATATTTACAGCTATTATCATTATCAATACCAGCTAATACTTTAAATTTTTCTTTAACAAAGCCATGAGTTAGCCCGCCTATTCCACAAAATAGATCAATAACTCCCACTTTTTTGTTGTTTATCCTTGACATTAAATACATATTAATGTACAAAAATATCGAAAATTAATTTGAATAACTATTAATGAGCTTATATTGTTTTGATAGAAATTAATAATTTAAAATAATCTAAAAATACCCGTTGTGCATTTTAAATAATACTGACTTTTAAGTTGTTGATATTTCGATTGAAATAAGTTTTGTTTATAAACTGCACAACTGTTAAAGCCGTTATTTTGGCTATTAATCGGGCTTTAAAGTCTTCAAAAGTTTTTGGCATTATTACGTCTAATCATGAATTGGTCGCACAGTTGTGAAAACAACGTCTCAATCCTTTTTCTTTGCTTTTTGTACAAATAAAACTGTGGTTTATACTCCTTTTGATTGATTCTTTTCGGAGTCTCCAGTTCTATGTTGGCATAATTAAACAAATCTATGTGAATTTCAGACGACAAATAGCCTTTGTCTCCAAGCAATGTACAATTCGATAATTGTTCTCTGATGTCTTTTAAATAATGGATGTCGTGTACAGAAGCGGGACTCAAATCTATACTTTGGAAAACACCATTTACAGAACAAACCGCATGGAGTTTGTATCCATAAAAAGACATCTGCTGAGAAGCACAAAAACCTCTGTTTGGATAACAATATTCGGCATCTTTACAGATTTTCGAAGTACCACTTCTGGAAAGTTTACAAACTTCTACAGGCATACTGTCAATAATGAAAAACTTCTCAAACTCATTAAAACTTTCTGCTATTTTCATTCGTAAATCATTAATCTTATTTGATAATCTGCGTTTGCGACGATTATAAACGCTTCGCTCTATCTTACATTTTATTGCTTTTGGAAGCTGTCGGAAAAGATGATTTTCGCTGTCAATTCCCATGTATTCAGCAGTTAGTGCCAGACTTATTAATTCTAAATCTTTCATTTTGGGAACTCGTCTTTGATAAGACAGAAGGTTTTCATTTGATATTTTTCTCAAAACTTCCAAAATTCTTTCGTAATTTGCACTTAAGTTGTTCATTGTAAATGTATTATAGCTAATTCAATTTACTGATTTTCAATCACATGAACAACTTTTTACTTTTTTATTTCATAATGCACAACGGGTAGGGAACTATATTTGAATGTACCAAGTTACATCATTATATAAATTAAATATAACTTCTTAAAACCTTTATTAAAAGGTAGAAGACAATCGAAATATAATAAAGTCAAATTATGCCAATTCCCACTATTCCCAAAACCTAAAAATTAAATTGCAAAATATTAGAAATTAAAGCCCAAATCAATTATAGCTAATTCTTGTTTAATTTGGCTTAATCGAATCAAATCATCGACAAAAGTGTTTGAAGATACGCTCGTCTTGGTCACAAGACCGACATTTGAAGTTTTCAACTTCTTATGTCGGTTTTTTTATTTCCTAATGCATTGTTATAGTGATTTATACACTGAGCTACAATATTCATTTTAGGTGTTTGAAAACTTTTTCCGTCAAATTCAACTTTTTGAGGAAAGTTTACAAGATTTTCCACTGAATCTAACGCATTTCTATTTTTGTCCTGATATCAATTTTTATAATAGTCCCCAAAATTAAAAAAGACTATCTTAAATTTTGTGAAATCCTGTCCTAAGGATGGGGTGTATTATACATATTATTACAGTTGAAAATTGCCATAATAAGGTTGGTCACAATTTTATTAAAAGGCGGCAACTGAATCAATTGCCGCCGTTTTTCATTTTTTTTTAGCTATGTTTACTGAATATTAACCCCTATAAATTTTTTCCTTTAAAAAAGCTTCAATTTCTTCATTTCTCAGTTTAGGATTTGCGCCACTATAACTTGCTACCAAAGCTCCCACAGCGCTTGCAAAATCCAATGCCGTTTTAGGATTTTTATCGGATAACAATTTAGCAATCAGACTTGCAAGAAAAGAATCTCCTGCTCCAACAGTATCTGCCACTTTTACAGGATAACCACCGTGTTGGTAAATTTTGCCATTCCATAATAATAATGAACCGTGTTTTCCCAAAGTCACGCAGATTGATTTGGTATTGGTTTTTTCTGAGATAAACTGAATATTTTCTTCAAGATTTTCAGATTGAAAACCTAATTCTGAAGCTATTTCCAAGATTTCCTCATCATTGAATTTGATGAAATCAGCTTTGTTCATCAATTGCTGTAAAACTCCAGTATTATAATGAGGCTTTCTCAAATTCACATCAAAAACTTTGAACATTTTAGGATTAGATTCCAGCAAGCTGAAAAGTGTATTTTTAGAAATATCATTTCTACAACTCAGGCTTCCGAAGAAAAAAACATCAGCATTTTGAACAATATTTTGAACATTTTCATTCAATTCTATAAAATCCCAAGCCGATGGAAATTTGATTTCGTAGGTTGCAGAACCACGCTCATTTAATGTGACCTGAACAACTCCAGTATCATAATCCTGAGTGGTAATAATTCCTCTGGTATCAAGTTGATTTTCTTTGATGTAATCACAAATTATCTTTCCGTCTTCATCATCGCCAACGGCACTTATCATCGCCACCGGAAATCCGAAAGAGGCTGTTCGGAGTGCAAGATTAAGTGGAGCTCCACCAATTATTTTTTCTTCTCCAAACACATCGAAGAGCACTTCTCCGTAACTTACTGCATTTATTTTTTTGTTAAGGAACATCAATTTAAGGATTTTTGATATTAATATTACTGAATGAACTATCTGAACCAAAAATACTCCATTTTTTGTTAACAACATCATAAACACGGTTGCTAAACGCTATTTTATCATTCACATAAACCACGCAAACATCATTACTGATGAAAACCGTCACGTTATAATTGGTTCCGGAAATTCCCGATAACGGATAAGAATCGACATAATCTTCGTTTCCGTCATTTGTTACATAGCTTGCAATCCTGTTAGCAGAAGGTTCAAATGAAATTTTAAATCCATTCTTTCCGTCATTATCCTGAGCCAAAATCAATCCGGATTTACCACTTGCAGAAGCGTTCAATGTAAAGCTGATTTGATTGGCTTTCTGAAGTTTCCCAAATGTGACCTGAGAATTGGAAGACAGATTGAAATTATTCCCGTTCTGAGAAGCATTCCCCGTGATTTTATCCACGGAAAGGGAAGCCGTTTGCCCGTAAACAGATGATAAGGCTGAAATAGATTTTACCTCTAATGTTCCGTCCGAATTCTGAACGAGTTTGTGTGTGACAAGATTTCCTGCCCAAGCTTTTCCACCCGTGTTGCTTTCAGGAACTTTTCTGGCAGTCCAACCCACCAAATAGCGGTCGGTATTATCTGAAACTGTTTTTGCCGCATAGAAATAAGAGCCGTCCAGTTTATCGTTTGCAGGCGTTGTCCACGGTCCGTTTGGTGAGGACGCGATTCTGTAATGCGTTCCGCTGTTGTTGCTCCAATTTTCTGAGAAGACAAGATACCAATAGTTGCCCATTTTGAAAAGGTCGGGACACTCCAGCATAATATAATTTTCAGATGATGAAGTGGTATAAATTGGGTTTTCTACCGTCCAGTTTCCGCTTGCAGGATTGGTTGTAGTAAATTTAAGAACAACCGCTTTTTTAGCCGAAGTCTGTGCAGAAACCAGCATCCAGTATTTTCCATCTTCAGTATTGAAGAAAACATGCGGATCGCGGAATTCATAATCATAATAGCCAGCCGGAGCCGTGATTTTAAAGTTCTTCACCTTTGTCCAGTCTTTCATATTGGTACTTGTTGCAAGAAGTACGCTTTCTCTAGGGTTTGCTGACAAAAATGAAGCAATTGCATTATGCCCTGTATAATAGTAATAATAAGTATTCCCGACTTTTACCAAACTTCCTGTTCCAACACCAAAATCCGCTTCAGAAGCGAGACCGTAAGGAATTTGTCTTCCTTTATATGTAAAATCCTTAAAATTGGTCGTTTCAAAACTATGAATATCGTGGAAGCCTTCGCCTGCAGGTTTTGTTTTGGCATCGTGCAGGAAGAATAGATGAAATGTTCCATTTTCATAATAAGGCATTGCATCGCCTACAAAACCAGCTGTGTAATAAGGATTATTTTCTCCCATCCACTGGTTGGGCGGTTGCGGAAAGATATTGGTTTGTCTGAAAATCTCTTCTTGACTCAATTCTGTCATCGAGGCCTCATTTCGACAGGAAAAAATCGTCAATCCTGCCATTGCCATTAAATATATTTTTTTGATTGTCATTAATTCCGAATTAATTGGTTACAAGATAATTAAGGCTGTTCTCCGTTATTTTTTTAATATTGTCCAGAAATCCGTTCGGCTGGCTAGGATTTCCGTTCACAGTTTCATTATACCAGTCGTAAGCGCCCATCGAGATTGTAATGCACTTTTTATTGGCAGTTCCTCCAGGAAATTCGGCCACAGCAACACGTCCATCCAAAGTATTGTCCCAGGCTTCACTAGCCAGGTTATTTCCTCCGGTTTGCGTTCTCCATCCGGCACCGTTTACATAACCGCCCCATTCTGGCAAAAACCACCAAGCAGTATGATTCAATCTAAAAGTACCTTTTTGAAGGAAATTGGCTTTCCCTGATTCGTAGGTTTGTAATCCGTCAAAAACAGGATGCGCTTCGTTCCCTTTGAAGGAGATTCCCCAATCGCTATTGGCATCCACAAAACCATTCGGTAAGAAATCACCAAAAACGTTATTCGGACCTTTTCCGGAAGGCACAATTCCCAGAGCATCTACATATTGAGCTGCGAATCCCGTTAATAGAATATTGCCACCCGCATTCAGATAGGTTTTGATTTTAGAAGTGACATTCGCATTTAGCGCATCATTCGGTAGAGCGGTTGCCGAATCATAATGCCACCACAAAACATCTATTCCGGTTAGGTTGGCTGTACCATTGGAAATATCGTTCATCGAAATATAAACAGCACCTGAGTATTTTCCGAAAAGCCAGTCCGAAGCAGCGATTTCATCCGGATTGGTCAATCCAGTTCTGGTAGAAGCGGTTCCTAGAAATGCAA
>DLND01000174.1:23461-24288 GCA_002476905.1 Flavobacteriales bacterium UBA7519 | reverse complement strand
CTAAATGCACAACAGGTAATTGATAATTGATAATTAACCATTATTTCCTAAACTTGTTTTAAATTTGATTTTTAAATTATTTTACGACATCGCAGTTTACAATTCTTCAAAAGAAATTTGGACCAAGTGGCGATTGCGTATAATTATTAAAAAATTTTAAATAACTTTATATGAAATATTTATTCATTATTATGCTATCACTTTTCGGATTTTCAAAAAATAAGGCTCAGGCAAAATCGATTCACAGTTTCAAAGTAGAAGCTTTGGATGGTTCTACCATTGATTTTTCTAAATTCAAAGGCAAAAAAATATTGGTTGTTAATACTGCTTCCGAATGTGGATTTACACCTCAATACGCTGATTTGGAAAAGCTTTATGAAAAATACAAGAACAAATTGGTTGTGGTAGGTTTTCCAGCCAATAACTTCGGTGGACAAGAGCCTGGATCTAATCACGAGATTGCTACTTTCTGCCAAAGAAATTATGGCGTTCAGTTTCCAATGGCAGCCAAGATCTCTGTAAAAGGTGACGACATTGCTCCGATTTATAAATTCCTCACTGATAAAAAAGAAAATGGAGTGAAAAACACCAAAATCCTTTGGAACTTTACAAAGATTCTTCTAGATGAGAATGGTCACGTTATCGACAGCTTCGTTTGTACCACCAATCCAATGAGCGAAAGTATTACGAATTATCTAAAGTAGATTTAGCAAACGGTGAAATCATACACGAATAGATGAAAGACATTCTAGTTTGTCTTAAAAAATTACACAAACGAAAAGCGTTCAAATTTTGAACGCTTTTCTATTATCTATCAGTCTATTATC
>DLND01000174.1:22479-23372 GCA_002476905.1 Flavobacteriales bacterium UBA7519 | reverse complement strand
ATTATCTATCAGTCTATTATCGTAAAACCAATTTAAACAAAAGGTAATTTTACCACTTTCGCAGGAATATCTTTGTTTCTGATTCTGATGAAGATTTCTGAACCTAACTTGAAGTTCGGTTTATCAACATAAGCCAAACCTAATCCGATTTTTTTCATTGGAGACATTGTTCCGGAAGTTACTTTTCCGATGATGTTTCCTTCCGCATCAACCACGTCATAATCGTGTCTTGGAATTGCCTTTTCCTGCATTTCGAAACCAACTAATTTTCTTGAAACTCCTTCAGCTTTTTGATTTTCCAGGAATGCTTTGTTTACAAAATCTTTATCAAATTTTGTAATCCAACCCAATCCAGCTTCTAGCGGAGACGTTGTATCATCTATATCATTTCCGTAAAGACAAAACCCTTTTTCTAATCTCAAAGTATCTCTGGAAGCTAATCCGCAAGGAATCATTCCAAATTCAGCTCCAGCTTCCGTCAAAGAATCCCAAAGTTTTTCAGCATATTTGTTATCAAAATAAATTTCGAATCCCCCACTTCCTGTATAACCTGTGTTGGAAATAATCACATCAGAAAAACCAGCAACGGAACCAATCGTGAAATTATAATATGGAATTGATGACAAATCTGTTTCAGTCAATTTCTGAAGAATTTCCGTTGCTTTTGGACCTTGGATGGCGATTAAAGACATTTCATCCGAAGCATTCGTCATTTTTGCTCCGAATTTCTCATTATATTTTGCAATGTGATTCCAATCTTTATCAATATTGGAGGCGTTTACAACTACAAAATATTTATCATCTTCGATTTTATAAACAATCAAATCATCTACAATCCCGCCAGTTTCGTTCGGAAGACAAGAATATTGTGCTTTCCCATTTTGGCTAGACGC